>NZ_JAAGPS010000090.1:0-239 GCF_017105025.1 Paraburkholderia sp. Ac-20336
AGCATTAAAAAAAAAAAAAAAAAAAAAAAAGAAAAAGTAGAGTACCATATCCATGAGATATTTTACCAGACATACGTAGTAGTCGAGTGTAGCTTGAGATGAATAATGATAGAGCCGTTGTCTATATACTCTGCTCACGTCATGCTCTGAGTACTGCACGTTGTCACATCAACAAATCATGACGTGTATGTGACTGTTCGTTCACGTGTGTGTTTCTAGTTCATATAAGTCATAGTATA
>NZ_JAAGPS010000091.1:0-31545 GCF_017105025.1 Paraburkholderia sp. Ac-20336
TTGAACGGCGCGAGCGCGGCAAGCCCGGAGAGCGCCACGCATGGCGCGGCGGAACTCGGCGACCGGCTGGAGTCGATGCGTAGCGCGCTCGCGCTGATCAAGCGCGACCTCGGCAACGCGACCGCGCGCATGGCGGCCGAGCGGCTGCTGGCGGATTCGTCGAACCTCGCGCCGCTGCTCGGCGAGGACGGCGCGCTGAGTCCCGGCGACAAGGTGCGCGCGGCCGCGCGCTGGCTCCAGGAAAACTGCCAGCAGTCGATTTCGATTGCCGACGCCGCGCAGTTCGCGGCCATGAGCGAACGCAATTTCCTGCGCCGCTTCAAGATGGAAATGGGTATTACGCCCTCGAGTTTTCTGCTGCATGAGCGCCTCGCGGTGACATGCAGCCTGCTGACCGAATCCGAATTGCCGGTCGACAAGATTGCGCGCCGCACCGGCATGGGCAATGGCGACCGTCTCGCGAAGGTGTTCCGCAAGCGCATGCGGATTTCCCCGACCGAGTTCAGGATTCAGAGCCGTCGCATGAGCGGCGAGTAGCAGCGCAGGACGCAACCCGGCGAGCGCGCGAAACGGCGCACCGGAGTCTTCTCCTTCGTACCTTGCAGGACTATAAGGAATCCGAATATGTTGAGGCATGGCATCGTGAGCGCAGGATCTGTCGAGCCGGCTGGCGCCGGCGCGCATTGCGCGCATATCGTGCCGGTCATTCTGGCGGGCGGCTCGGGCACCCGGCTGTGGCCGGTGTCGCGAGAAAACTTTCCGAAGCAACTGATCGACGTGGTCGGCTCCGACTCGCTGCTGCAGGCGACCGCGCGGCGCCTCGACGGCTTTCCCGCGAGCTGGCATGTCGATGCCTCGCCGATCGTCGTGTGCGGCGACGAGCATCGCTTCGTGATTGCCGAGCAGTTGCGCGAGAACGGTATCGACGCGCGGCTGATCGTCGAGCCCGCGCGGCGCGACACGGCCCCCGCGCTGACGCTGGCGGCATCGCTCGCGTGCGCGGAGGACCGCGACGCGATCCTGATCGTGATGCCGGCCGATCATGCGATTGCCGACGTGGCCGCATTGCAGCGCGCGCTCGATTGCGCGGCGCGCCACGCGGCAGCGGGCGCGATCGCGACGCTCGGGGTGCCGCCGACGCGGCCCGACACCGGCTTCGGCTATATCCGCATCGGCGCGGCGCTGGCCGAGGGCGGTCATGCGATCGACGGCTTCGTCGAGAAGCCCGCCGAGGAACTCGCCGCCCAATACCTCGCGGCCGGCACGTACTGGTGGAACAGCGGCATCTTCATCATGCGCGCGAGCGTGTGGCTCGATACGCTCGCGCGTCTGCGCCCCGACATGCATGCGCCCTGCGAAAGCGCGTTCGCGAACGGCCGCCAGGACGGCGCGGTGTTCCGGCCGGCGCCGGAGGCCTTCCTCGAAATGCCCGCCGATTCGATCGACTACGCAGTGATGGAGCGTCTGACGGAGTCGCCGGCGGGCGCGCCGCGCGGTGCCAGCACGATCGATGCGGGCCAGGCCGGCAACGCAGGCCGCGGTCCGATCGACAACACCGCAAGCACAGCCGCAACCACCGGCATTCCCGCCGGCGTCGTGATTCCGCTCGAAGCCGGCTGGTCCGACCTCGGCTCGTGGGACGCGGTATGGGCCGCGATGGAAAAGGATGCGAACGGCAACGCCGGGCGCGGCCGCGTCACCTTCGAAGGCGCGGTGTCGTGCTACGCGCATTCGGAAGGGCGGCTCGTCGCCTGCGTCGGCACCGCCAACGTGGTGGTGGTCGAGACGGCCGATGCGGTGCTGGTGGTGGACCGCTCGCACGTGCAGGACGTGAAGGGCCTCGTGTCGCGCATCAAGGCGCAGAACGCGCCCGAAGCCGACGCGCATCGCAAGGTGCGGCGCCCGTGGGGCTTTTACGATTCGATCGATCACGGCGAGCGCTTTCAGGTCAAGCGCATCGTCGTCACGCCCGGCGCGCAGCTGTCGCTGCAACTGCATCATCACCGCGCCGAACACTGGGTGGTGGTGCGCGGCACCGCGCTCGTCACGCGCGGCGAAGAGCAGTTCCTGCTCACCGAAAACCAGTCGACCTACATTCCGCTCGGCACGCGTCACCGGCTCGAAAACCCCGGCAAGGTGCCGCTCGAAATCATCGAAATCCAGTCCGGCACCTATCTCGGCGAGGACGACATCGTGAGGTTCAACGACAACTACGGCCGCTGCCCGTAAGCAGCATGGATACGCCCCGTTGGCGAACATAAAAGGCAATACGAGGGAAGCAAACATGCGCAAGTTTCAGGATCTGCTCGCGCGAATTTTCGATGTCGCGCTGGTGTTGGCGGGTGCGGCCGTGGCGTCGCAAATCCGCTTCGACTATCTCGGCCAGTCGGGCTTCTACTGGGCGCTGGCGATGTTTTCCGCCGCCTTCGCGCTGGCGATCTTTCCCGCCTTCGGCGTGTACGAATCGTGGCGCGGCCGCTCGAAGCTCGGGCTCGCCGGCCAGGTGTCGCTCGCGTGGCTGATCGTGCAGGCCTGCGCGCTGGCGCTGATGTATTCGCTGCATCGGATCGACATCGTCTCGCGGCTGTGGTTTTCGTACTGGACCGCGACGACCGGCGGCCTGCTGATCGCCTACCGGCTCGTCACGCATGCGGTGCTCGCGCGGGCGCGCGGCGCCGGCATGAACCTGCATCAGGTCGCGATTGTCGGCAGCGGTTCGCAGTGCGATGCGATCCTGCGCCGTATCGAGTCGGCGCCGACCGCGGGCTTTCGCGCCACGGCCGTCTACAACACGCGGCCGGACGATTCCGCGGTGACGAATTCGCGCGTGCCGGTGTTCGAGCGCGTCGACGCGCTCGCCGACTACATCCGCACCAACGACGTCCACGAGCTCTGGCTGATGCTGTCGCTCTCCGAGGAGCCGCTCATCTGCGCGCTGATCGACGAGTTCCGCGACGACCTCGTCAATATCCGCTTCATGCCGGACGTGCGCAGTCACGCGTTGTTCGAAGGCAGCGGCGTCGTCGATCTGCTCGGCGTGCCGGCGATCAACCTGGTCGCCTCGCCGCTGTCGGCCAACGCGATGCTGAAGAAAGAGATTTTCGACCGGCTGTTCGCGGCGAGCGCGCTGCTCGGGCTCATGCCGCTGCTGCTCGGCATCGCGATCGCGGTGAAGCTGTCCTCGCGCGGTCCGGTGCTGTTCAAACAGAAGCGCAAGGGCGCGGACGGGCGCGTGTTCACGATCTACAAGTTTCGCTCGATGCGGCTGCATACCGAAGCGAAAGGCACCTTGAGCCAGGCGACGCGCAACGACAAGCGCGTGACGAAAGTGGGTGCGTTCCTGCGCCGCACGAGCCTCGACGAGCTGCCGCAATTTTTCAACGTGCTGCGTGGCGACATGTCGGTCGTAGGACCGCGCCCCCATGCGCTCGAGCACGACGACCTCTACCAGAAGGTGGTCGCGGGCTACATCAATCGCTACCGGATCAAACCGGGAATCACGGGCTGGGCGCAGATCAACGGCTTCCGTGGCGAAACCGACCGCATCGAGAAGATGGAACGTCGCGTCGAACATGACCTGTACTACCTCGGTCACTGGTCGTTCGCGCTCGACATGCGGATCATCGGCGCGACGATCGTCGCAGGACTGGTTCATCGAAACGCTTACTAAGCAGTCGATAAAAAACGCCTCGGGGCGAAGGAGGAAGGATCATGAACTCACTGGGTTTTCGTGCGGGAACGATGGTGGTTTTCGCGAGTGCCGCACTGCTCGCCGGCTGCGGCAGTGTACCGGGCCAACGGATGATTACGCCGGCCACGGTGCAGGACACGGGAGGGGATTTCAGTCCCACCGAAGCTTCGCAGCAGCAGCAGATTCCGATCACCGACATTAACCTGGCGCTGCTGAAGAAGATGAACGCCGACCAGCAGGCCATGACGATGCCGCCCGATATCGCAGCGCTGTTCGGCAAGCCGACCGCGTACAAGGTCGGCCCCGGCGACGTGCTGCAGATCGTCGTGTGGGATCACCCGGAACTCGCGGCCGCGCTCGGGCAGCCGACGCAGACCTCGCGGCCCTCGGATGCGATTCCGGGCTTTCTGATCGACGAAAGCGGCGACGTGCAGTTTCCGTATGCGGGCACCCTGCACGTGGCGGGCAGGGACGTCGCGTCGATTCAGCGCGAACTGCATCAGCGTCTGAGCAAGGTGTACCAGAAGCCCGAAGTGACGGTGCGGGTCGCGTCGTTCCGTAACGCGCAGGTGATGATCGACGGCGAAGTGCGCACGCCCGGCAGCCAGTCGGTCAACGACATTCCGATGTCGCTGACCAACGCGATCGGCCTGAGCGGCGGCTTCACGACGACCGCGGACCGCAGCCGCGTCGACCTGATCCGCAACGGCCATACGTATTCGCTGAACATCGACGACCTCATCAAGCACGGCCACAATCCGTCGGACATCTATCTGCAGGCGGGCGACATGGTGCGGGTCAACGCGCGCGAGGACAGCGGCGTGTACGTGATGGGCGAGGTCAACAAGCCGGCCACGGTGCTGCCGCTGCGCAACGGCTCGCTGACGCTCTCGCAGGCGATCTCCGACGGCGGCAGCTTCGACTCGAACACGGCCGCCGCGCAACAGCTGTTCGTGATCCGCAATTCGACCAGCGACTCGCCGCAGATCTATCACCTCGACGCTCGCTCGCCGGTGGCGATGCTGCTCGCGAACCAGTTCCAATTGCAGCCGAAGGACATCGTGTACGTCGGCCAGGGCGGCCTGGTTCGCTTCAACCGCGTGCTGAACCTGCTGTTGCCGGCGATCAACGCGGCGGTGACGGGGGTTATCGTCGGGAAGTGACGTAAGAGCGGTGCGCGTAACGCGCACCGCCAGGTCTTGTCGGGGTGAACAACATGGCAATCCACTTTGACGGCCGTTATGAAGGCCGCTACGAGAACCGCTTTGAGAACCGTTTCGAAGCCCGCTTCGAACCCGGTTACGCGGACGTGCCCGGTCCGGGCCGTCTGCGTCCGTCGGACTACCTGCGCACGATCGTGCGCGGTCGGCGCACGATTCTCACGGTGACGCTGATCGCGCTCGCGCTCGGCAGTGCCTACGCGTTGCTCGCGCCGCCGACGTACCGCGCGGACGTGCTGTTTCACGTCGAGGACCGGACGGCCAACGCGACCGGCGTCGCTAACGGCGCATCGCCGCCGGTCGGCGGCGGTGCCGATTCGAAGCCGTCGACGGCCGCGCAGATCGAGTTGTTGAAGTCGCGGCTCGTCGTCGAGGAGGCGGTGCGCACGCTGCACCTCGACATCACGGCGACGCCGCGTTATCTGCCGCTCGTCGGTGCGAGGATCGCGGGTCTCGCGAATGGACGATGGGGCCGATGGGGTCTCAGGCTGCCGTCGTTCATGAAGCTGTCGGGCTTCGCGTGGGGCAACGAGAGCATCGCGGTGTCGCGTTTCGATACCGCGAAGCCGATGTACGACGCGAGCTTCACGCTGGTGGCGGGGACCGACAACACCTTTGTGCTGCGCGACCCGAACGGCAGCGCGATCCTGTCGGGCCGGGTCGGCGAGACGGTGCAGACCGATACCGCCGACGGCCCGATCGTGCTGCATGTCGACCGGCTCGTCGGGGCGCCCGGCACGCGCTTCACGCTCGCGCGCGCCTCGACGCTCGGCACGGTCGACCGCCTGCAGAACACCATGCTCGTGCAGGAGACCGCGCCGCAATCCGGCGTGATCCGGATGAGCCTCGAAGGCGGCGATCCGGCGTTGGCCGCGGCGATCGTCAACAACATGGCGCAGCAGTTCGTGCGTCAGGACATGGCGAGCCGCTCGACCGAAACGCGCCACACGCTCGCATTTCTTGAGCAGCAACTGCCCGCCCTGCGCAAGGATCTGGACGACGCCGAGCAGCGCTACAGCAAGTTCCGCAACGAGCACGGCACGGTCGATCCCGGCGAGGAGAGCCGGCTGATGCTGCAACAGTCCGCCGACAACAAGGCGCGCCTGCTCGACCTGCAGCAGCAGCGCGTGGAGCTGTTGCAGCGCTTCACGCCGAGCCATCCGTCGGTGGCCGCGCTCGACGCGCAGATCGCCGCGTTGCAGGGCGCGCAGGCCACCATGAAGCGCAGTGCGACGGCGATGCCCGACACCGAGCAGACCGCGCAGCGGCTCAAGCACGACGTGGACGAGAAGACCACGCAATACAACAGTCTGCTGAACAACGTGCAGCAACTGCGCACGACGCAGGCGGGGCAGGTGGCCGGCGTGCGGGTCGTCGACTTCGCCGAAACGCCTGACGATCCGGTGCGGCCGCGGCGCATGCTGGCGATCCTGGTTTCGCTCGGCGGCGGCCTCGGGCTCGGCATCTTGCTGATCCTGCTCAAGCGCGCGATGTACGGCGGCGTCGAGCGGCCCGACGACCTCGAAGGCATGCTCGGCGTGCCGGTGTTCGCGGCCGTGCCGCGCAGTCAGACCCAGCTGCGCCTGCAGCAAAGCGTGGCGCAGCGCCGCCGCGGCCAGCATGTGCTCGCGCACCAGGCGCCTGGGGATCTCGCGGTGGAAGGCGTGCGCAACCTGCGCACGTCGCTGCAGCTGTCGCTCGATCACGCGGCCAACAACGTCGTGATGATTACCGGCTCGCGGCCCGACGCGGGCAAGTCGTTCCTGTCGGTGAACCTGTCGGCGCTGGTCGCGTCGGCGAACAAGCGCGTGTTGATCATCGACGCCGACATGCGGCGCGGGGACGTGCATTCGCACTTCGGCATCTCCCATCAGCCGGGCCTGTCCGACGTGCTGAGCGGCGGCGATCTGCACTCGATGATCCAGCGCGAGGTGCTGCCCGGTCTGGACGTGCTGGCCAAGGGCTCGCTGCCGACGCATCCGGCCGAGCTGCTGATGAGCAAACGCTTCGAAATGTTGCTTGACGAACTGAAGCCGCAGTACGACCTCGTTATTGTCGATACACCGCCGGTACTGGCGGTGACTGACTCGACGCTGATCGGCCGATATGCGGGCACCACGCTGCTGGTGGTGCGCCACGGCCGCCAGCCGCTGCACGAGATCATCGAAACCGCGAAACGGTTGCGCAACGGCGGTGTGGCCATGCGCGGCGTGCTGCTGACCGATGTGCCGCAGGAAGCCGCGTTTCTCGGTTCGGGATATCAGGGCGGCTATTACGGCTACGACAGCATTGCCGGTTGACGGCGCGGCCCGCGGCGCAATGCCGTGTGCCGCGGCCGTGTGCGGTTTCGCCCTGGGATCGGCGCGGGCTCGAGGTTCGGATAGGCATCGCCAAACACTATTTGGGGGAAGGTTCCATGAAACGCAAGGTTGCGCTGATCACCGGCATTACTGGACAGGACGGCTCATACCTGGCTGAGTTGCTGCTCGCCAAGGATTACATCGTACACGGCATCAAACGCAGGGTGTCCCTGTTCAACACGGACCGGATCGATCATCTCTACCGCGATCCTCACGAACCGGAGCAACGGCTCTTTCTGCACCATGCGGATCTGACCGACTCGACCAGCCTGCTGCGCGTGATCCAGCGCGTCGAGCCGGACGAAATCTACAACCTCGCCGCGCAGAGCCATGTCGCGGTGTCGTTCGAGGAACCGGAATACACGGCCAATGCCGACGGTCTCGGTACGTTGCGCATTCTCGAAGCCATCCGCATTCTCGGCATGCAGGAGAAAACGCGCTTTTATCAGGCATCCACGTCGGAACTCTACGGGCTCGTGCAGCAGGTGCCGCAAAGCGAGACCACGCCGTTCTATCCGCGCAGCCCGTATGCGGTCGCCAAGCTGTTCGCCTACTGGACCACGGTCAATTATCGCGAGGCCTATGGGTTCTTCGCCTGCAACGGGATTCTGTTCAATCACGAATCGCCGGTGCGCGGCGAGACCTTCGTGACGCGCAAGATCACGCGCGCGATCGCGCGCATCGCGGTGGGCACGCAGAAGATGCTGTATCTCGGCAATCTGGCAGCGCTGCGCGACTGGGGCCACGCCCGCGATTACGTGGAAATGCAGTGGATGATGCTGCAGCAGGACCAGCCTGAAGATTTCGTGATCGCGACCGGCGAGCAATACAGCGTGCGTCAGTTCGTGCAGAATGCGGCCGCTGAGCTGGGCATCACCGTGCGTTTCGAGGGCACGGGCGTGGATGAGGTCGGCATCGTCGAAAAGGTGGAAGGGCGCGAGATCAAGGTGTCGCCCGGCGATGTGATCGTGCGGGTCGATCCGCGCTATTTCCGGCCGGCCGAAGTCGAAACGCTGCTCGGCGATCCGTCGAAGGCGCACGCGCGGCTCGGCTGGAAGCCGACCACGTCGTTTGCGCAACTGGTCAAGGAAATGGTGCGCTCGGACTACCAGATCGCACGCCGCGACGCGCTTGTCACGCTGGCGGGCTTTACGGCATTGGAGCATCACGAGTAGTCGGGATGCGTGTGCCGGTCACGGTGTGCGAGTTATCGTGATGGGTTAGCGATCCGCAGTTTCCTGGCGGATCGACGTGTTGTTGATGTGCTTCGTTTCGCGCCCGTAGTGATCGGCTCGCTGCCGATGGCTGCGGGCGCTTGTCTTTTATGGGCCGTTGGTGAGCGGGTAAGTCAAGCCGATGAGTTAAGCCGGTGCCGCGGCTCGGGGCGTTGCGAGGCGCGGTTTCGCGCGTCGCAACGCCCCGAGCCGCGGCAACGTCAATGATGTGTGCTGACGTAGCGTACGTCGGGCAGTGGCTCGGTAGCGGTGTCGGCTGACGGTGCGATCTGCAGTTCGGATTCGCGCGTGGCCTGTGTCGACAGACGCCGTGCCGTCTTGCTGCTCGAATCGATTTGCAGCGCGATGCCGGCGTCGCGCGACACACAAGCCAGGTGTCCGATAGAACCGCAGCCGCGTGCGAGGCTGAGCAGCGCATCGCGTTGCTGTTCGAGCGTATGCACCGTCGCGCGCAGGCGCTGTGCCTCGCGGTTGTCGGGCTGCGCGGCGAGGGCCGCGGCAATGCGCGATTTCGTCGCCGACAGATTGTTCGCCTTCAGATTGATACGTGCCGCTCGCAGATATCGCGCGGCTTCGGCGCGACGTTTCTCTTCCGCGCTGATTGGCGGGTTCGCGGCGAGGTGCGTGGGTTCAGCCGTCGTCAACGAGACGCGGTGCTGTTGAGGCTGCGCTGCGGTGGGTGGTGTGGCGGTTGAGGGGTGGACTGATGCCAGATGTTGCGCGGCGACGGCGGGTTGCGGCTGTTGTTGCTGTTGCGCGGTGACGCGGCTCGGTGCAGCATCGGCATGCGGTTTATCTTTCGCGGCAATCGGCTGAGCGGCCGCGACGCGCGTGGCATCCGGCGTTGCCGATACGACGCGGCGCTGCTCGGGTATCGCCGCGACCTGGGGTGTGAGCGCTGCGGGCTGGGCCGATGCGAGGTGTTGCGCAGCGATGGCGGGCTGCGGCCGTTGTTGCTGTTGCAGCGCGATGACGCTCGGCGAAGCATCGGCATGCGGTTTATCTTTCGCGGCAATCGGCTGAGCGGCCGTGACGTGCGTGGCATCCGACGTTGCCGACACGACCTGGTGTTGCTCGGGTGTCGATGCGATGGGCTGAGCGGCAGCGACGCGCGCGGCGTCCGGCGCTGCCGGCGCGACACGGCGCGGTTCGGGCAGTGACGCCGCCGCCGGTGTGACCGCCGAAGGCCGGGCCGCGGCGACGCGTTGCGCGTCACTCCCAGGCTGCAACGATCCGGCATTCGCCTTGGCTTTCCCGGCACCATCGACAGCAACGGACGCCTTGCCGTTCTGCGCGGACACCGTGGACACATTGCCGCTCGCCACAACCGGCGGCGCCACGCGCAAGTCGCCGTCATGGATGCAGATCAGGTACACGGCGGAACTCACCGCCAGCACCGACGCAGCCAGCACGATGCGGTTGCGCGTGCGCCGTCCTGCTTGCGCGGCTAACTCGGCTTCGTCGATCGAATCGTAGGGGTAGACGAGCGTGTCCGGCGAACGGTGCCAGATGCTGCGCGCCGGCAGCCTGGCGGGCCCCGTCCGCGGCGGATTCTCCGGCTCGACGTACAAACCCGGCACTGAGGCAGCATGCGCACCAGACCCCTCCAGCGCGAGCGAATGACACGAAAGACAAGGCGAGAAGCGGCCGACGATCGGTGCACCGCAGTTGTTGCAGCGTCGGGGCTCTGGCTGATTGGCAGCGGGATATGTAGACATGGCCGGTCGCTCGCGGGCGTTCAATTACGACGCCTCTGTCAAAGGAACACGTAACGGCAACGAGGCTCGCAAGCCTCACCGATCACTGCGATTACTGCACCACGTAGCCGCGCGCCTGCATGCATGCGCCGTAGGCGGCCCAATAGCGCGTCATCGGCGGCTCGGGCGCGGGCAGCGGCGGCAGTTTGACGTCCGATGCCGCGCTCGCTTGCAACGATGCGTCCGCTGTGCCCAATGCGCCTGATGCGCCCAACGGGCCGATTCCCGCTGCCGATGCCCCGATTCCCTCGCCTAACGTGCCGATTCCCGCGCTCGTGCCCGCAGCCGCCGTGGTCGTAGTCGCGGTGGCCGAAGCACCCGCGGCCGCGGCGGCGCCGCCGGGTGCACCGCCGGCACCTGTCAAGGCATCGTTGGCCGGTTTCGCCGACGATGCCCCACCAGGCGCGGCCGCGATCGGCAAGCTCGCGGCGTCCGGCATGCTGGCGGCATACGGCAGCGGCGTGGCGGAGAAGGAACTGGGCGGCAGCGGCGGCTTGGCCGGCGCGCCCGTCGACGAGCCCTTTGCGACCGGTGCCGGGCGCGGTGGAATCTGCGACTCGTGGACGATGTTGACCTTGCTCACGCGGGCTGCTTCCGCGTAACACAGCGCGGTGTCGACGCCGCGCGCATAGGGACTCTGACTGCGGATCGGATAGGTAAGCGGCTGCCATGCAAATGCAGCGCTGCTGGTCGCAATTAGCGTCAGTACGGTATATGTTCTAAATTTCATCGCAATGACTCCCCCCCAGCGATGTTTGGCGTTTTTATCGGAAAAAGCGCTTCGCACGGTGATCTGTTGGCTTCGGGTTCCGTCGTGGCATGACGGCGCACGTTGCGAAGACTGCTTTTCCGAGCGTAGCACCGGATGGCGCCAATGCAATGCTTCGGATAGCGCGCGAAAACGCCAAGCTGCTGTCCAATCAGGACACATCCGTGTAACGCGGCAGGCGAGCTTTGCGAAAGCCCGGTGAATTCTCTGAACATGATGACGAGCCGTCAGGAGACGATGATGCAAAAACTGCGGGACTATTCTGGCGTGCTAATCGTCGCCGTATCGGTTCTGACGCTGTCGCTGGCCGCGCCTGTGGCGGGCAGGGCGAGCGAGGAAAGCGACAACATGAAAGTCGAGACGGCGGGCGAGCGCGCAAATTTCGCGCAGACGTTCTGCCAGATATCGCCGCAGCGCGTCGATGCGTATAAGGAAAAGCTCAGAAAGAGACTGCCCGAAGCCGATCACTTCGATCAGCACTGGCAGACGGGTTGGCAGCGCGCGCAGAGCAACATCGGCAGCATGAACGGACTGCGCGAGCGCGATCCTCAGGAGTTCGACGCACGAATCAAAGTGAATTGTGAACGGCTCAAATGGCTCGCCGGAAATTCGCTGCGGACGCCGGCGCAGAAGTGAGAAGAGCGGTGGGTCTATCGAAGGCGCGGCACTAACGTAGTGTCACGCGTTGTCGTTGTGCTCTTGTGCGGCTCGTTCGTTTCGACGGCATGGCAAGCGATATCTATCGCCGCTCAGGTGCAGGACGCCGTAAATGGTCATATGATTCCGACGTCACTTCGAATCCGCAGACTGGGGCGCGATGCAAGCACGGAACAAAGATTTCGACGACGGTGAGGAAGGCCAAATATCGCATCGCGTGCCAGCCGTCCTGAAACGCTATCAGCGAGCGTTGCTGTACGGAGCCGGCGTTGCGATGACGGCCGTTCTATTGGTGCTGGGCGGCACCGTGATCTACCTGATGGTGCGCGACTACATCGACAATCGCTATATCGGTTTCGCTGTCAGGAAGACGCAGCTCGAATTGGAACTGCTCCAGTTCGAGAGCATTCTGCGGTACACCGTTCTGCACGAAGAGTCGGCATGGGAGCGCCGCGAGCCGCCGCCATCCAGTGTCGTTGAGCAGTTTGCGGCGCAGCACGGGCATATTCTTCTGCAGCAGCATCCCGACTTTCCACCCGTGCTGGCGTTGGGCGACGTCACGAACGAGCGGCCAGCCCAGACATTCGCGCCGTATCTGGCGATGACCCGTGAATTCGATTATCGCGTCGGCCCTTATGCTGTGTTGAAAGGTCCTGATGCGGTGACGGGATATTTCTACACGCCCGACTACAGTTTCATGTCGATTTATCCGGCACCCGCATCGGGCAACCCGCTCGATGCAGGCGATGCCCCAAGCGTGCGGGCGCTGCTCGATCAGATCAGGCCGGATATCGGCGACCTGAGCAAGAAAAAAACGCTGAGGCGTCTGGAAACCGAGCGGGAGTTGATCCTGCTGCCGCCGATTACCGACCGGTTTACCGGAGAGCAGGTCATTCGCATGGTTCTGCCCGCGTTTGCCGACGGTACGCCGTTCCTTATCTTTGTCCGCACCATTCCAGTCAGACTGCTGTTCGATCATCCGGCGCAGGAGCCGCTCGACGACGAAATCTCGCTGATCGTCGACGCATCCGGCAAGGTGGTGCTCGATGCCGGGCCGGCAGGCCGCGATAGTGCGCTGAAGGCTCGCGTACTGCGGACGAAGCCTTGGGCGCCGGGCCGGCAGGGAATCGAGCGGCGTCGTCTTGGCGGTCTCTTTATCGCGAGTGCGCCGGTTTCGCATGTCGGCTGGACACTGGTCTATGCATTTACGTGGCGTACGGTTCTCGCCGAGTTCTGGCCGCGCATCACGCTTCTGACGTTGGCCGTCCTGCTGGTGATCGGATTTCTCTGGACGATCCTGCTGTTGCTCGACCGCAAGATATTCAAGCCGGGTTTCGAGTACTCGCGGCGGATTTTCGAAAGCGAGCGCCTGAATCGCATGATGGTTGCGGCGGCTCCCGAGGGATTCGCGCTGTTGCTATTCGAAAGCGGAGACATTCTGCTCGAGAGCGACGCGATGCGCAGCTATGGAGCAAACGCTCATCCCGATGAGCGGCCATTGCGTTTTCAGCTACTCGAGCTTTACGACCGTTCGCCCGATGCCCCTGCGTGGCAGTCGGGCTTGCAACTGCCGTGCAGACTCGCGAATGGCGGCGTTGAAGATCTGCTCGTGAGTCTCGTCCGCACGCAGTATCGGAGCGTAGACGTATTGCTGTGCAGCTTCTCGAATGTGACGAAGCTCAAGAACACCGAGCGCAAACTCGAAGAGGCGCGGGCGGCGGCCGATGCGGCCAACCATGCGAAGTCCGCGTTTCTCGCGATGATGAGCCACGAGATACGCACGCCGCTCAATGCGATTCTCGGCAATCTCGAACTACTCGGCCGTTCGTCGTTGTCGCCCGCGCAAAGCGAGCGGCTCCATGTCGTGACATCGTCGTCGACGGCGCTGCTCGACATCATCAACGACATTCTCGACTTTTCGAAGGTCGAGTCCGGACAGATGACGATCGAGGCGATCCGTTTCGATCTTGCAGAAACGATTCGCCAGGTCGGTGCGATCTTCGCGCCGATGGCGCATGCGAAGGGGCTCGAATTCGAATGCATGATCGACGATTCGATCGCGCCGTACTATCTCGGCGACCCGACCAGGATTCGGCAGATTGTGGTGAACTTCGTCAGTAATGCGATCAAGTTCACCGAGACCGGCAACGTGCTGCTCGAGGTGTATCACAAGGACGAGACCGTCGAAGGCTCGCCGGTCATGATCGGCGTGATCGATTCCGGCATCGGCATGACGCCCGCCCAGCAGGAGACGCTGTTTCAGGCATTCGTGCAGGCGGATTCGTCGATCGCGCGCCGCTATGGCGGTACCGGACTCGGGTTGGCGCTGTGCTCGCGCCTCACGCGGCTGATGAATGGCTCGATCATCGTCAAGAGCTCGCTCGAACTCGGCAGTACGTTCGTGGTGTCGCTGCCGCTGCGGGTCGATACGAGCGCCTCCGCGCCGGCCGCCGACAGCGGGGAGAAGCGTGTCGAACGGGACGCAGCGCCTGCCGGTACGGCGGCTCTGCGCATCCTCGTCGTCGACGATCAACCCGCCAACCGCGAACTGATCGTTGCGCAACTCGATCTGCTCGGATACAGGGCCGACATGGTCGACAGCGGCGCAACCGCACTGCGGTGCTTTAACGAGCAGCACTACGACGTGGTAATGACGGATCTGAACATGCCTGGCATGGATGGCTACACGCTGGCGCGATGTCTGCGCGGGCAGGGCGCGACGACGCCGATCATCGCGGTGACGGCGCATGTCGGTGCCGAAGAGCAGAGACGATGCGAGGACGCGGGAATCGATGCCACGCTGCTCAAGCCGATTTTGCTCGACGCGATGGAGCAGGTTCTGCGTCGCTCGATCGGAACGGAGGCGTTCGGGACGCTTCCGCCCGGCGACAGGACGGCGAAGCGCGATATTTCGCAGGGACCACTGCCGCCGGGCGTGCATGCGGCATTGAAGCAGTCGCTGGGGGAGTCGCTGGCAAAGCTGCAGAAGGCTATGGGCACGCATGACACGCAAGCGGCGCTCGATACGCTTCATGCCATGCGCGGTTCGTTTGCGTTGATCCACGAGGCGGCGTTGGCGAATGCGTGCGCGCAGATGGAGCAACTCGCACGCGACGATGACCTCGCTGGGGTCGAAGAGATGCTGGGCCGTTTCGAGACGCTTGCCTATGAGACGCTGGTGCGCCGCCAAGGGGCGGTGAGTGCGTAGCCACGATGTCCTGATGCGGCAGATTGCGGAAGTGGCATGGCTGCCGGGTGGGCCTGGGCGGTGGCCATGTTGAGCGGTTTGTGTGCGGCCGATGGTTCCAGATATGAAGCGTGATCTCACAAAAATGAGACAAGTCCTATTTGTCACAATTTAATGGTTTCTAGGACTGAGCCTATTATCGGGTCTGGCTGCATTCAATAAAGTGCTTATACCGAAATCTTTGGATAGACATCCATTCCGAAATGTAGATCCTCCGATGCCGCCGCGGTCAACCAGATATCCCCACAGTCAGTATGCGGTGACAAAAAGCAGCGGGTAAGCATTTCGACCCGTTTTTATCGAATCTATCCATGCGTTCAGGGCCGTCTGGGAGGGCGGACTACGACGCCTGGTACTGAAGTTCTCGCGTATCTCCCATCGATGCCCGGTCGTATCCCCTGACCCGGATGCGTCATTCCTCCACGGAAGAGGGAGAAGAATCCGGTCACGCAATTGCAAACCGATATACCTGCACTTTTCAGGCGTATTCGGTGTTGTCAGCCCGCTCCTTGTTGCATCACCATGTTAGGAAAACAATCATGAATCCAAACGCGATTCGCGTCGTAATTGCAGACGATCACCCCGTGATTCTCGAAGGTATTCGGCATGAACTGACGAAGAGCGCGACCGTTTCGGTGGTCGGGACCGCTCGCAGTTCGAGCGAGCTGATTCCGCTTTTGAGCCGCACCGCCTGCGACGTGCTGGTATCCGATTACGTGATGCCGGGCGGTGAATATGGCGATGGCATTACGCTGTTTTCCCTCATTCGCCGACGGTATCCGAAAGTGCAGACGGTGATACTGACCATGATGGAAAGCGCGATTCTGCTCCGTTCGCTCATCGACATCGGCAATCGCTGTCTGTTGAGCAAGGTGGACAAAATGGAACATCTGCATCTGGCCGTGCGCGCTGCCTATGTGAATGGCCGTTACCTCTCGCCGCGCATATCGGAAATCATCATGCCGTCGGAACGACCCACGCGAGGCGTGTGGGCGAATGCGCCGTTGAGCAGCCGCGAGCTGGAAGTGGTGCGCTTTTATGTTTCCGGGCTGACCGTCAACGAAATCGCCGATCGTTTGAGCCGCAGTAAAAAGACCATCAGTTCGCAAAAAGTATCGGCAATGACAAAGCTTGGAATCAAACGGGACGCTGATCTTGTGCGCTATGGACTCGAGAACGGCCTCGTGCCGCCGACGAAATCAGAAGGCATCCGAAATAGTATCGCGAACTTCGAGTCTGGCGCCGCAAGCCCGGAGGTGGGCCTCGAACGCGCCGGGCCTCCCGGAATGCTTGATTCCTGAGCGCGCTCACTCTTTCAATCGGATGGGCGGCCGTTGTTCTGCCGTGGACTGTCGGACGGTTCGAGGCCCGATGCTCCCTGAGACGATGCCACCATGCCATTTTCCATGGCATACCGCAGTAGATCGACGTCGCGATCTATACCGAGCTTTTCCATCGCCTTCGACTTCTGTGTGCTGATGGTCTTCTTGCTGCGGCTGACCCGCTCGGCAATTTCATCGACGGTCAGGCCTGTTGCAAACAGGCGCACGACTTCGCATTCGCGCTGGCTAAGAAGATCGGTCGAGCCGCGGCCACGGCGGTTCCAGTCGATCGACTGGACGATTTCATTGATAGTCGGCGAATAGTAAGCCGAACCGTTATGAGCGGCATGGACGGCGGGAACGAGATGCGCCACCGCATCCGATTTGCTGACGATGCATCGCACTTCTTGCGTTACCAGGGCGCGTACGACGGCCGGGTTGTCGAGCATCGTGAGCACAACGAGTTTGATGCCGGGATAGCGACGACCGATCAGGGAGAAGAGTGCGATGCCGTCGCCGTAGTCGCCTGCGGGCATGGCGTAGTCGGAGACGAGAACGTCACAGGGCCGGGTATTTAAAAGCTCGATCAGTTCTGTCGAATTGCGGGCGGAACCTGTCACTTCGATGGCACTCATTTCCGACAACTCATGCTCGATGCCTTTGAGCATGACCGGATGATCGTCGGCAAGGATGACACGAATCGGCTGGTTAGCCATGGTGATCTCCTGTTTATCGCGCAGGCAAGGCATGTCGTGAAGGACACTGAAGTGGCCGGCGACTTTATTGTTCACAAGTTATTTACATCGTCACGTGGACCTTCGGTGTCGAAGATCGGATGCGGCGCTCGTTTAACTAAGCATTACTCAGCTATTGGCTTGAAGATGGTCCGATGCACAGGCCTCATCCTACATCATAGTGGTCGGATGAAACGGCCTAACGATGAGGTGTACTGCTATCGGGTCGTAAAAGTGACCCGTATGCGATTCCCGCTTGTGCGTATTGCATCCCGATAGAACCATGGGTCATTGCGGACTCTGGAATTGCTGCCGGAAATAAGCAGGACGCATCGTGGTGGCGCCGCGATCGCGCTAGTCGGTGTGCTTGTTTTTGTTGCGTGACCTGCCTCGCAGGGGGCCGAGGTTTCATGGGCAGCCGTTACATGTGAATTCGACGACAACGTTTTCCCGTCGAAGGTATGCGAGGCGCTGCGGTGTTCGTTAATTCCAGCGCAAAAAGGCGACGTTTGGAACTGACCGGTTTATCGACCCGGCGGCACATATCCTTATTGCTGCGCGGCGAGAAGCAGTTCGCTCTCCGGTCGAGGTCGATTTGTATCTTTTTGAACATTTGTAGGACTGAGCCTATTACCTGCGCTTTATTGCTTCAATAACATGGCTGTCGATGAATGGGGCTTCAATAGAGGCGAGATAAGCGGTTCTCCATTTTTAATCAATTCTCTTCTGATGTATTTGATCGTGACATTTTCGAGATTAGGGGGTCCCGAGAAGTTCAGGCTTCTTGCGTATGGCGAAAAGGGTTGTACATCGTGAAAAGCGTGGGGCCTGGCGGTCGAGTCATGTTTCGCTATCAGCGGGGTAGATAGCGTTCTTATCAGTTCATCTTGTTGATCCAGATTGTTCCGATTTTCTTTCGGATGTTTTGTCGCGGCTGTTTCAAGGTGGAGAACTTCGAATGTCTCCCTATCAGACTGCGCCTATTTTAACGGCGATTGAAAAATATAAACTGAAATAAATTTGGATAATTTCTCGTTTTTATAAGTGATAAATCGATATTGATGGATTTCCGAGTATCGATTTTGTGAATTTGTGCGGCGGTTTGTTGCGAAAAACTGGCTGGATTTCGGGTTTGCGGAAATAACGTTTTTTAAATTAAATCTATAAGGGTCGTGCTATGAACAAGTCATATAAAAGTGTGTGGAACGAAGCGCTTGGGGCATGGGTCGCGGCATCGGAGCATACCGTTGCGCGGGGTAAGCGAAGCAAGTCGACAGTTTCGTCGGTTCTGGCGAGCGCCGTTGTGGCAGTTGCAGGGGTGAGCGCGGCGAGTGGTGTCTTTGCAGCCCCTTACACGGTGGGCGGCGGCGTGACGGATCAGAATACCACTGGTGGCGCTGTTGCAATCGGCACCGGGGCCGCCACAAAGCTTGAGGCCTCAGCCGGAACCACAGGTTTAGGTGGATGGGATCTGAGCGGAGCAGGGGCTCGTCGCATCGACGGCCTGGGTGTCGACGTCAGTCAGTTCGCGGGTAGCGCCAAGGCCTTACAAGCCGTGGCGGTGGGCAGCAATTCTCTCGCCTCCACCGTCGGTGGTACGGCACTGGGCGGCAATGCATCGGCCGCCGTTACTGGTGCAACCGCGGTGGGCGCTGCTGCGACAGCCACAGCCCGTGAAGCCTCCGTGTTCGGAGCGGCAGCCTACGCCGGCGCCATTCAGGCCATGGCGCTCGGCACGTTCTCCGCAGCCACCCAGGCGCGCGCCAATGCGATCGGCACTAACTCGACTGCTACCGGCGTGGACTCGAATGCAATCGGTACCTCGGCCGCGGCGAGCGGGCAGCGTGCCATCGCGCTTGGTTCGTCGGCTTCGCAAAGCAGCAATACCACCACCGACGCGACTCAGGATGCGACGACCAACACCCGGGCCTCGGGCACGGATTCGATCGCCATCGGCACCGCCTCGTCCGCTACACAAGCGAGCTCTGTTGCGATTGGCACCAGCGCGGTTTCTTCGGGTTCGGGCGCGGTCGCACTCGGCCAGACAGCGAAGGCGAGCGGCACGAACAGCATCGCGCTCGGCCAGAACGCGGCGGCTTCGGCGAACAACTCGGTCGCGCTGGGCGCGGGGTCGACCACGACGGCGAATCTGGGCGCGGCGGCGTACAACCCGGGCAGTAGCTCGCTTTCCGGAACTGCTTCGGCGGCGAACGGCGAAGTGTCGGTGGGTTCGGTCGGCTACGAGCGCCGCATGACGAATGTAGCGGCGGGTGCCGCCGCGACCGATGCGGTGAACGTGAGCCAGTTGCAGTCCGAGGCGGTGAAGTCGAACGAGATCGGCAACTCCGTCGCGGCGAGCCTGGGCGGTGGTGCGGCCTATAACTCGACGACGGGTACGGTGTCGGCGCCGAGCTACAGCGTGGGCGGTACCACGGTGGGTAGCATCGGCGACGCGCTTGGCAACATCGACGGTCGCACGACGCAGAACACTGCGGACATCGCCAGGAACGCAGACGACATTGCACAGAACTCGACCAGTATCACGAACGTGCAGAACCAGCTCGCCAGCGGCACGGTGGGTTTGGTGCAGCAGGACGCAACCACGCGTGATCTGACGGTGGGCAAGGATACGGACGGCACGGTGGTGAACATGGCGGGTACGGCAGGCAGCCGCACGGTGACGGGCGTGGCCGCAGGTGCAGTGAACGCATCAAGCGTGGACGCGATCAACGGCAGCCAGCTGTATGCAAATTCGGCGAGCGTTGCTTCGGCACTGGGCGGTGGCTCGACCGTGAGCGAGGACGGCACGGTGTCGGCGCCGAGCTACAGCGTGGACGGCACCACGGTGAACAGCATCGGTGATGCGCTTGGCAACATCGATGGCCGCACGACGCAGAACACGGCGGACATCACCAGGAACGCAGACGACATCGCGAAGAACGCAACGGATCTGACGAACGTACAAAACTCGGTGACGGATCTGTCGACGCAACTTGCCAGCGGCACAGCGGGACTCGTGCAACAGGACGCAACCACACGTGATCTGACGGTGGGCAAGGACACGGACGGCACGGTGGTGAACATGGCGGGTACGGCGGGCAACCGTACGGTGACGGGTGTTGCAGCAGGTGCAGTGAACGCATCGAGCGTGGACGCGATCAATGGCAGCCAGCTGTATGCCAACTCGGCGAGCGTTGCCGAGGCACTGGGTGGCGGCTCGACCGTGAGTGAGGACGGCACGGTGTCGGCGCCGAGCTATAGCGTGGGCGGTACCACGGTGGGCAACATCGGTGATGCGCTTGGCAACATCGATGGCCGCACGACGCAGAACGCTGCGGACATTGCATCTGTCCAGGACAAGCTCGCTGATGGTTCGTTCGGTCTTGTTCAGCAGGACGCCACAACGCGTGATCTGACGGTGGGCAAGGATACGGACGGCACGGTGGTGAACATGGCTGGCACGGCAGGCAACCGCACGGTGACGGGTGTGGCAGCCGGCGCAGTGAACGCCTCGAGCGTGGACGCAATCAACGGCAGCCAGCTGTACGCCAACTCGGCGAGCGTTGCTTCGGCACTGGGCGGTGGCTCGACCGTGAGTGAGGACGGCACGGTGTCGGCGCCGAGCTACAGCGTGGGCGGTACCACGGTGGGCAGCATCGGCGACGCGCTCGGCAACATCGATGGCCGCACGATGCAGAACACCGCGGACATCACCAGGAACGCAGACGACATCGCGAAGAACGCAACGGATCTGACGAACGTACAAAACTCGGTGACGGACCTGTCGACGCAACTGAACAGTGGCACGGTGGGGCTTGTTCAGCAGGATGAAACCACACGCGACCTGACGGTAGGCAAGGACACGGACGGTACGGTGGTGAACATGGCCGGTACGGCAGGCGACCGCACGGTGACGGGCGTAGCAGCCGGCGTAGTGAACGCATCGAGCATGGATGCGATCAACGGCAGCCAGCTGTATGCAAATTCGGTGAGCGTTGCTTCGGCACTGGGCGGTGGCTCGACCGTGAGCGAGGACGGCACGGTGTCGGCGCCGAGCTACAGCGTGGACGGCACCACGGTGAACAGCATCGGTGATGCGCTTGGCAACATCGATGGCCGCACGACGCAGAACACGGCGGACATCGCGAAGAATGCGGACGACATTGCACAGAACTCGACCAGTATCACGAACGTGCAGAACCAGCTCGCCAGCGGCACGGTGGGTCTGGTGCAGCAGGATGCTACGACGCGTGAGCTGACGGTGGGCAAGGACACGGACGGCACGGTGGTGAACATGGCGGGTACGGCGGGCAACCGCACGGTGACGGGTGTTGCAGCAGGTGCAGTGAACGCATCGAGCGTGGACGCGATCAACGGCAGCCAGCTGTATGCAAATTCGGCGAGCGTTGCTTCGGCACTGGGCGGTGGCTCGACCGTGAGCGAGGACGGCACGGTGTCGGCGCCGAGCTACAGCGTGGACGGCACCACGGTGAACAGCATCGGTGATGCGCTTGGCAACATCGATGGCCGCACGACGCAGAACACGGCGGACATCACCAGGAACGCAGACGACATCGCGAAGAACGCAACGGATCTGACGAACGTACAAAACTCGGTGACGGATCTGTCGACGCAACTTGCCAGCGGCACAGCGGGACTCGTGCAACAGGACGCAACCACACGTGATCTGACGGTGGGCAAGGACACGGACGGCACGGTGGTGAACATGGCGGGTACGGCGGGCAACCGTACGGTGACGGGAGTGGCAGCAGGCGTAGTGAACGCATCGAGCGTGGACGCGATCAACGGCAGCCAGCTGTATGCAAATTCGGTGAGCGTTGCCGAGGCACTGGGTGGTGGCTCGACCGTGAGTGAGGACGGCACGGTGTCGGCGCCGAGCTACAGCGTGGACGGCACCACGGTGAACAGCATCGGCGACGCGCTCGGCAACATCGACGGTCGCACGACGCAGAACACCGCGGACATTGCCAAGAACGCAGACGATATCGCGAAGAACACAACGGACCTGACGAACGTGCAGAACTCGGTTACGGATCTGTCGACGCAACTTGCCAGCGGCACGGTGGGTCTGGTGCAGCAGGATGCTACGACGCGTGAGCTGACGGTAGGTAAGGACACGGACGGCACGGTGGTGAACGTGGCCGGAACGGCGGGCAACCGCACGGTGACGGGTGTCGCAGCAGGCGTAGTGAACGCATCGAGCGTGGATGCGATAAACGGCAGCCAGCTGTACGCCAACTCGGCGAGCGTTGCCGAGGCACTGGGTGGCGGCTCGACCGTGAGCGAGGACGGCACGATCTCGGCACCGAGCTACAGCGTGGGCGGTACCACGGTGGGCAGCATCGGCGATGCACTCGGCAACATCGATGGCCGCACGACACAGAACGCTGCGGACATTGCAAAGAATGCGGACGACATTGCACAGAACTCGACCAGTATCACGAACGTGCAGAACCAGCTTGCCAGCGGCACGGTGGGACTGGTGCAGCAGGATGAAACCACGCGCGACCTGACGGTAGGCAAGGACACGGACGGTACGGTGGTGAACATGGCCGGTACGGCAGGCAACCGCACGGTGACGGGTGTGGCAGCAGGTGCAGTGAACGCATCGAGCGTGGACGCGATCAACGGCAGCCAGCTGTATGCGAACTCGGCGAGCGTTGCCTCGGCACTGGGTGGGGGCTCAACCGTGAACGATGACGGCACGGTGTCGGCGCCGAGCTACAGCGTGGGCGGTACCACGGTGGGCAGCATCGGCGACGCGCTCGGCAACATCGATGGCCGCACGACGCAGAACACCGCGGACATCGCCAGGAACGCAGACGACATCACGAAGAATGCGGACGACATCGCGAAGAACGCAACGGACCTGACGAACGTGCAGAACTCGGTGACGGACCTGTCGACACAACTGAACAGCGGCACGGTGGGTCTGGTGCAGCAGGATGAAACTACACGTGACCTGACGGTAGGCAAGGACACGGATGGCACGGTGGTGAACATGGCTGGCACGGCAGGCAACCGCACGGTGACGGGTGTGGCCGCAGGCGCAGTGAACGCCTCGAGCGTGGACGCAATCAACGGCAGCCAGCTGTATGCAAATTCGGCGAGCGTTGCCGAGGCACTGGGCGGTGGCTCGACCGTGAGCGAGGACGGCACGGTGTCGGCGCCGAGCTACAGCGTGGACGGTACGACGGTGAACAGCATCGGCGACGCGCTCGGCAACATCGATGGCCGCACGACGCAGAACACCGCGGACATTGCCAAGAACGCAACGGAGCTGACGAACGTACAAAACTCGGTGACGGACCTGTCGACACAACTGAACAGCGGCACGGTGGGTCTGGTGCAGCAGGACGCAACCACACGTGATCTGACGGTAGGCAAGGACACGGACGGTACGGTGGTGAACATGGCCGGTACGGCAGGCGACCGCACGGTGACGGGCGTAGCAGCCGGTGCAGTGAACGCATCGAGCACGGATGCGATCAACGGCAGCCAGCTGTACGCCAACTCGGCAAGCGTTGCCGAAGCACTGGGCGGCGGCTCGACCGTGAACACAGACGGCACGGTATCGGCCCCGACCTACAGCGTGGACGGTACGACGATGAGCAACATCGGTGACGCACTCACCAACATCGACGGCCGCACGACGCAGAACGCGGACCAGATCAGCGCGCTCAACACGATGCTGGGTGGTATCAACAGCGGTAGCGGCATCATGTACTTCCACTCGAATTCGTCGCTGCCGGATTCGGTGGCGAGCGGTGCGAACTCGGTGGCGATCGGCGGCAATGCGCAGTCGTCCGCGGCCGGCTCGGTTGCGCTGGGTGCGAACTCGGTGGCCGATCGGGACAACACGGTGTCGGTGGGCTCGGCGGGCAACGAGCGCCAGATCACCAACGTCGCGGCGGGTACGGCCGACACGGACGCGGTGAACGTCGCCCAGCTGAAGAGCGCGGGGATCGTCGATGCCAACGGCAACGTGAACGCGGCGGCGACGTACGACCACAATGCCGACGGCTCGACGAACTACAACAGCATGACGCTGGGTAACGGCTCGGACGACGGCACGGTGATCCACAACGTGGCCGACGGCGTGGCGCCGACCGATGCGGTGAACGTCAGCCAGCTCAATGCGGTGGTCAACAATGCGGCGGCCGCGGCGAACAACCCGATGTTCAGCGCGGACGGCGATCGTACGACGCAGAGCGCGACGGCAAGCGGCACGCTGTCGGTGGCGGCGGGCGCGGGTGCCTCGGCATCGGGCTCGCAGGCTGTGGCGATGGGCGCGAACGCGAGTGCGACGGGCCAGAACTCGGTCGCTCTGGGTTCGGGTTCGGTGGCGGACCGCGACAATTCCGTGTCGATGGGCTCGGCGGGCAACGAACGCCAGGTCACCAACGTCGCGGCGGGGACTGCGCCGACCGATGCGGTCAACGTGAGCCAGATGAACAACTCGGTGGCACAAGGCGTGCAGCAGGCCAAGGGCTACACCGATCAGCGCATCAACGACACGAACAACGCGATCAACGGCGTTGCGCGTGGGGCTTATTCGGGCATCGCCGCGGCGACGGCACTGACGATGATTCCGGAAGTCGATCCAGGCAAGACACTGTCGTTCGGCATCGGCGCGGGAACCTACAAGGGTTACCAGGCTGTGGCGCTGGGCGGTACCGCACGCATCACCGAGAACATCAAGGTGAAGGCGGGCGTCGGTCTGAGCCCGGGCGGCACCACCGCCGGCATCGGCGCCTCGATGCAGTGGTAAGCGATGTGGCGGATGCAACTCCGGTTGCGTCCGTTACGCCGGTCTGAGTCGTATCGACGAAGCCCCCGACGGATCGAAAGGTCCCGAGGGGGCTTCGTCGTTGTGAGCGCGGGGGCGGCGGAAATATACTTGGACCAGGAGTTTCCCTGGTCAGTGTTGGCAGTCGCGCTGCGTGAAGCTGCTCCCGCTGCGATCCGTCCCCGGTAGCCGGGGGTTCCGCGCCGAGCGGCGGCCGACGACGCCCATTCCCCCCACTTCTTGAATTTGTCACCACCCATCCATATAATTAGCACTCACTGCACGAGAGTGCTAACAACATCGCCGGTTGGCTCGGCCAGCCGGGTTTTCTCAGCGTTCTTCAGTCTCAATCAAGAGAGGAGTATGTATGAACCTTCGTCCTTTGCATGATCGCGTGATCGTCAAGCGTCTGGATCAGGAAACCAAGACCGCGTCGGGCATCGTGATCCCCGAAGCCGCAGCGGAAAAGCCGGATCAAGGCGAAATCCTCGCAGTCGGCCCGGGCAAGCGCGACGACAAGGGTGCAGCCATTGCGCTCGACGTGAAAGTGGGCGACCGCGTCCTGTTCGGCAAGTACGCAGGCCAGACCGTCAAGGTCGACGGCAACGAACTGCTCGTGATGCGCGAAGAAGACATCATGGCCGTGGTGCAGAAGTAAGCGCAAGGTCGCTACTTCCCCGGTTATATCCAAAGAATTCAAGGAGTTAGAAGATGGCAGCTAAAGAGGTCGTATTCGGTGATTCCGCCCGTGCCAAGATGGTCGAAGGCGTGAACATTCTCGCCAACGCCGTGAAGGTCACGCTGGGTCCGAAGGGCCGCAACGTGGTCCTCGAGCGCAGCTTCGGCGGCCCGACGGTCACCAAGGACGGTGTGTCGGTCGCTAAAGAGATCGAACTGAAAGACAAGCTCCAGAACATGGGCGCGCAAATGGTCAAGGAAGTCGCTTCCAAGACCAGCGACAACGCCGGCGACGGTACGACGACCGCTACGGTTCTCGCGCAATCGATCGTCCGCGAAGGCATGAAGTACGTTGCATCGGGCATGAACCCGATGGACCTGAAGCGCGGCATCGACAAGGCTGTTGCAGCCGCAATCGAAGAACTGCGCAAGATCAGCAAGCCGTGCACGACCAACAAGGAAATCGCCCAGGTCGGCGCGATCTCGGCAAACAGCGACACGTCGATCGGCGAGCGCATCGCTGAAGCGATGGACAAGGTCGGCAAGGAAGGCGTCATCACCGTCGAAGACGGCAAGTCGCTGCAAGACGAGCTGGACGTCGTCGAAGGTATGCAATTCGACCGCGGCTACCTGTCGCCGTACTTCATCAACAACCCGGACAAGCAGGTTGCCGTGCTCGACAACCCGTTCGTGCTGCTGCACGACAAGAAGGTGTCGAACATCCGTGATCTGCTGCCGGTGCTCGAGCAGGTCGCGAAGGCTGGCCGTCCGCTGCTCATCATCGCTGAAGACGTCGAAGGCGAAGCGCTCGCAACGCTGGTCGTCAACAACATCCGCGGCATCCTGAAGACCGTCGCCGTCAAGGCTCCGGGCTTCGGCGACCGTCGTAAGGCCATGCTGGAAGACATCGCGATCCTGACCGGCGGCCAGGTCATCGCTGAAGAAACCGGCCTCACGCTCGAGAAGGCAACGCTGGCTGAACTGGGCCAGGCGAAGCGCATCGAAGTGGGCAAGGAAAACACCACGATCATCGACGGCGCTGGCGAAGCAGCGAACATCGAAGCTCGCGTCAAGCAAGTGCGCAAGCAGATCGAAGAAGCGACCTCGGACTACGACCGTGAAAAGCTGCAAGAGCGCGTTGCCAAGCTGGCAGGCGGTGTTGCTGTGATCAAGGTCGGCGCTGCGACCGAAGTCGAAATGAAGGAAAAGAAGGCACGTGTCGAAGACGCACTGCACGCAACGCGCGCAGCTGTGGAAGAAGGCATCGTTGCTGGCGGCGGCGTCGCGCTGATCCGTGCACGTACGGCAATCACCGGCCTGAAGGGCGCTAACGCCGATCAGGACGCAGGTATCAAGATCGTCCTGCGCGCCATGGAAGAGCCGCTGCGCCAGATCGTCACCAACGGTGGCGAAGAAGCGAGCGTCGTCGTGGCAGCGGTTGCTGCTGGCAAGGGCAACTACGGCTACAACGCAGCAACCGGCGAGTACGTCGACCTGGTTGACGCAGGTGTCGTGGACCCGACGAAGGTGACGCGCACGGCGCTGCAAAACGCAGCTTCGGTTGCGGGTCTCCTGCTGACGACCGACGCAGCTGTCTGCGAACTGCCGAAGGAAGACGCACCGATGCCTGGCGGCATGCCCGGCGGCATGGGTGGCATGGGCATGGACATGTAATACCGCTCGGGTCTCGTGGTTCGGCATCATGCCCGGACCACGTTATGAGACCCGGTTGGTGTTCATGGGGGAAGCATGTCGTGAGACGTGCTTCCCAAAAGACAAAACCCGCATTTTTGCGGGTTTTGTCTTTTGGGGAAGAGGATTTTGGCGCGATGTACCGGAATCACGCTCCTGTTTCGTGAGCCGCACGGCGGCTAGCCGTTTCGAGACATTTCTCGCGCAGGTGACTGAAGATCTGCGCGACGCTTTCGGCCGGCGACAACGTTCCCGTGTCGACGTGAAGCTCGGGCTTGGCGGGCGGTTCATAGGGCGCCGATACGCCGGTGAACGAAGTGATTTCGCCGGATCGCGCTTTCGCATAGAGGCCTTTCGGGTCGCGGCTCGCGCAGGTGGCAAGCGGTGCGCACACATAGGTCTCGACGAATTTGTCGCTCCCGATGATCTCGCGCGCCATCGCCCGGTCTTCGCGCATCGGCGAGATCAGCGCGGTAATCACGATGAGGCCCGCGTCGTTCATCAATTGGGCGACGTGTGCAACGCGGCGGATATTTTCGCGCCGGTCCTTGCGCTCGAAGCCGAGATCGTTGGCAAGGCCATGGCGCACGTTGTCGCCGTCGAGCACGTAGCATGCATGGCCCAGCGCGATCAGTTGCTGTTCGAGCGCGAATGCGAGCGTCGATTTTCCCGCGCCGGACAGCCCGGTCAGCCAGATCGTGGCTGGCCTC
The DNA here is from genome assembly GCF_017105025.1 of Paraburkholderia sp. Ac-20336. NCBI lineage: Bacteria > Pseudomonadati > Pseudomonadota > Betaproteobacteria > Burkholderiales > Burkholderiaceae > Paraburkholderia > Paraburkholderia sp. Ac-20336. Next base: position 27,883 of record NZ_JAAGPS010000091.1, read on the forward strand.
TGGCGGAACATGCGCATGCGGTCCTGAGCCGTGATCGTGCCGTGAAAGCGTTGCAGGAAATTCGGGGGTTCTTCCATAAGTGTTTTCTCCTGATTCTCCTGGCGCCTACTCGCAGTGCCAGCCTTGCCGCCAGGTGCCGGCGTGGTGCAGGCTTTCCGGCGAATTCGCAATCGCGATGTGAAAGCCTTCCGGGACGCCGTCCGGCAGCGCAATCGAAAATCCGCTGCGCTCGCTCGGATAGCCGGCGCTGGCTACGTCGGGCCGGTGCTCGCCGCTCCAGCCGGTTGCGACGACATGCGTGCCGACCCGCACTTCGAGCGGCACGCGTTCTTCCGGCCGGCTCAGATTGATGGCCCAGCCGGACACCACGCCGTCGTGAACCGCGTCGACGAATCCGTCGAACAGGTCGGCGGGAGTGTACTGCCGGCTTCGCGCAAATTCGAGATAATCCTCGATGGGCGAAAGATCGAAACGCCGCACAACGTCGCGGACTTGTGAAAGAAATGAACCGTCAAAGCCGAAAACCGTCGAGCTATAGACATGCGGATTTTCGAGCTTATTTATTTCGGCCTGAATAATCTTAATCAGCTCCAGCGCATTCGAAAAGACGCTGCCCATCTCTTTCGCATAGGCATCGACCATTCGAGTCGCACTGCGGAATATTTCGTAATCGAGACGGTTCTCCTCGATAAATTTCTGTTTCGTTGCCTCGCTTAAATGGTTTCGCGTTTTCGGCGCGCCGGAGGTTCGATTTGTCTCGAAATGAAACGGTAATTGCAGGCCGCTCGTGCTGCAAAGCTGTAGCAGGAATTCGCTCATCTTCCCGCATATGCCGACTGTGCCGATACTCCTGCGCAGATGAGCCTGCGCGGCGTCGAGGCTGGTTTCATTTACCACGGCATGGCCGCTCAGCATCTGGACGAAGAGATTTTTCCCGCCCAGCGATTCGCCGACCCACTCGTCGAGCGACAGCACGCCTTGCTGTGCGAGTGCCTCGGGCGTCGACACGCTCACGCCTCGCGTTACCTCGCCGTTCTTGCCGCTCGACGCGTACCAGTAGTGCGAAATCTGCCGCTCGAGCGGATCGCGCAGGATCGTGCAGTAGTTGACGGGGTGTTTGATAATCCGATGAATACCGTATGGCTGATGCCCCCCGCCGATCTGGCTGGCGAGCAGCTTTGCGCGGCAGTTTCCCCAACCGGTTCGATCCCACACGAAGTTGATGAACTGGTCTTTGCCTTTATTCAAATCAAAAAACGAAATAACGGTCGAGCCGCCGCATTTCGGCAAATGGATGAAAAAGGTAGGAAAAGGCATATTGGGCGTATGACAGAACGATGACCCTGAAAGTCTAGCCTGATGATGTCGGCGCCGTTGTAACGGTTAATTACGCGATACAACGTCCCGTTACATACGACACGGCGATTCGTTAGATTTTATGCGAAATACGTGTGTGACGCGCCCACAGTATGGATTTTGCGCCGCAACATGGCCGGCTTATGGCGTCGGTATTTTATTAATTCCAATTTTTTGTAAAACGGAAAATGTTACGGATCTTGAAAAAAGCGTGTTTCGAAATGAAAAACCCGCACGCATGCGGGTTTTTCATTTTGACTGCCGTTGGGTAAAAAACGGGAGTGCCTAGTGCCGCGCTTCGCCCGGCGTAGCGCTCCTGTCCGGTGCGGGCGGCGTTTCGTCGTCGCTGCTGCGCGCCCAGAAGAAGCGGTCGGGCATATACGCGCCCATGCCGGGCCGGAATGCGTTGCGCACGGCCTGATACAGATATTCCTGGCCCTCGCGGACCGCCTCGGCGGGCTCCTGGCCATTGGCCAGCAACGCGGCGATCGCCGCGCCGAGCGTGTCGGTCAGGCCCGTCAGCCGATGGGTGCCGCGGTCCCACATGTCCTGGCGCAACTGGCCGTCTTCGCTGAAGAGCGTATTGACGAGCCGGTGCGTGCCGGTTTCCGTCGACAGAATGTACTCGCAGCCCTGCGACAGCAGATGCGAAATCGCCGCGTCGAGGCTCGGCGCTTCCGCGTCGCCGTCGGGCTGGGCGAGCGCCAGCAGCGTGGACGAATCGGCGACGAGCAGCGTGGTTTGCGGCGCGAGCAGATCGGCGATCGCCTCGCGCAGCTCGTCGGCGGCGAGCACGTGTTCGTCGTCGAGCGTGAAGTCGGGCGCGAGAATCAGCGGAACGTCGTCGTAATCGGCGACGACCTCGGCAATCGCGCTGACCACTTCGGCGCGCGTGCAGGCGCCGACCTTGAACGCGGCGATCGGCATGTCTTCGAGCAGCATGCGCGCCTGCGTCGCGACGACGTCGGGATCGAGCCCGGTGACTTCGTCGCAACTGGCCGAGTCGCGCACGGTGTAGCCCGTCAGCACGGAAACGCCGTGGCAGCCCATGCTGGCAAGGGTCATCAGGTCGGCCTGCAGGCCGGAGCCGCCGGTGGGGTCGGAAAGGCCGAAGGTGAGAACGATCGGAGGCGTATCGCTGGGCATGAAATGGATAAAAAGAGGCAGGATTCCGGCGCGCAGTGCGCAATTGGCTCAATTATGCGGCCTAAACCGGCGCGGGAGCTTTTTTTCGCACGTCGCGCGAGGTTCGTGGCGGCAAGCAGCATGGCGGCGTACGGTTTGTGCGCGTCGCGCAATCCTGGGCATGAACGGGCTGCTCTCAAACACGGGCGGGCTCGCGAGCCCGCCCGTCATCCGCTGCCGCCGATGTTCACGCACCCGCGCGCGGCACCGCCACGGCCGCCCGGCCACAGGCCGGCGCACGCTACGGTTGCGCGTTTTCGATTGCTAGGCATGGGGGCGGCAACACGGTACCATCATGGCTCCCGTTTCCACGGACTCAACGACGCGACACAAGAATGGAATATCAAAGCTGGATGTGCCTGATTTGCGGCTGGATTTACGACGAGGAAGCCGGGTTGCCGGACGAGGGCATTGCGCCGGGCACGCGCTGGGAAGACGTTCCCATTAACTGGACCTGTCCCGAGTGCGGAGCGCGCAAGGAAGACTTCGAGATGGTCCAGATCTGAGATTTGGGAAACCGCCGGCCTGGGCCGGCGGTGTCGTCTGGATTCGCTGGATCGTGCGGTTTCACGGGCTTCACTCACCGGTTTCGTTGAACGCCGGGGAGCCGTTGGAGCAGGGAGCCGGCCATGCCGCCTGCCACGCTTCCTGCTGAAATTGCCTTGCCGAGGCCGGCTCCGCAAACCGGCTTCGGACATGGGCCACTGGGGCCCGCGGTCTGGAGCCGCTGTGCCGGCGACGTCCGCGGGAGCAAGTCCCGAAAAGTCCGGTCATGCCGGTCGCGAAATCGGGCAGCGCGCCTGTTCCTGATTTTTTGTGGGCTTCTTCCGGGCGCAATTGTCCGCGGCACCCGGCATCCCATTCGCCGCGCCGGTGGGGAGCATCGCCGGAATGCCGTGCCGGTAGAGAGTTTGTCCTTGTCCTGTCGCCCGTTTGCGCGTTGGCCGATCACTCTGCATGCGGCGCGCAGCGACAGCCCGTCAGCTTCGTGCCGTCTGCCCATGACTCTTCGATCCGCTGCATCCGTTTCCATCGACGCCCTGCCGAATCCGCGCGGCGGCGCGGTCCGTCCCGCGGAACTGGCGCTCGCCGAGGCGTCGCTCGCGTTCGAGCAGCGCGAGG
>NZ_JAAGPS010000092.1:0-31492 GCF_017105025.1 Paraburkholderia sp. Ac-20336
TCTCGGCAATGCCACCGGCTTCGGCGCGCTGACGGGCGGGGCGGTGCGCGCCCGCGTCTACGGCGTGGCGAACGTCACGCCCGCGCAAATCGGCCGCATGACGGTGTTTACCAGCGTGTCGCTGGCGCTGGCGCTCGTGCTGATGACCGCGCTCGGCATGGTCTGCATGGCGGGCCAGCTCGCACCGATGCTGCATCTCACACCGGTGGCGCTGCGCTGGAGCGGCGCGGCGCTGCTGGTCGCGCTGGGGCTCGCCGCCGCCGCGTGCCGCCGCGAAACGCGGCCGGTCCGCACGCGCTGGTCCTGGCTTTCATTCGATATCCCCGCACGCCGCGATCTGCTTGCCCAGGTCGCGCTGGCCGTGCTCGACGTGGTGGCCGCCGGTCTCGCGCTATGGACGCTGTTGCCGCACGCGAACGTCGGCTTTATCGGTTTCATCACCGTCTACGCGGCTGCGATGCTGCTCGGCATGATCGGCCATACGCCCGGCGGCGTCGGCGTGTTCGAGGCGGCGATGGTGTTTACGCTGAGCGGCAGTGTGCCGATGCAGCAGATGGTTGCCGCGCTGCTGGCCTATCGCGCGATCTATTTCGGCGTTCCGCTGCTGGTGTCGGCCGCGTTGCTCGCGGGTTTCGAAGGCCGTGCGCTGAAGAACCATCTGTCGCGGCTGCAGGCCGAGCGCGTGTCGGAACTCGCGCCGCTGTTTCTGAGCCTCGTCACGTTCGTGGTCGGCGGCATGCTGGTGATTTCGAGCGCGACGCCCGCGTTCTGGCAACGCATCCATATCCTGCGCGATATGGTGCCGCTGTGGGTGCTCGAAAGCTCGCAGATGCTGTGCAGCGTGCTCGGCGTGCTGCTGCTGTTCGTCGCGCGCGGTCTGCTGCGGCGGCTCGACGCGGCATGGTGGATGACGCTCGTGCTCGCGGTGTCGAGCCTCGCGTTGTCGCTGACCAAAGGTCTCGCGTTCGTCGAGGCCGGCGTGCTCGGCATGCTGATCGCGCTGCTGCTCGCGACGCGCAAGCGCTTCAACCGTCATTCGTCGCTGTTCGCCGAGCGCTTCACGGCGGGCTGGCTCGTGTCGATCGCCATGGTGCTGATGCTGGCGACGTGGGTCATGCTGTTCGCCTTCCGCGACGTGCCGTACACGCGCGATCTCTGGTGGCAGTTCGCCTTCGACGAACGCGCCCCGCGCGCGCTGCGCGCGACACTGGCCGCCAGCCTGTTCGCCGCGACGTTTTCGTTCTGGCAGTTGCTGCGTCCGGCGCCGGGGCGTTTCGTCAAGCCGGCGCCCGAGGACTTGCACGACGCCGCGCGCATCGTGCGTGCGCAGGAGCGCAGCGACGCCGGCCTCGCGCTGATGGGCGACAAGAGCTTCCTGTTTTCGGAATCACGCGAAGCGTTCCTGATGTACGCGAAATACGGCCGCACGTGGGCCGCGCTGCACGATCCGGTGGGGCCGCGCGAGGAGTGGGCCGGTCTCATCGGCAAGTTCGTCGCGCTCGCACATGCGCACGGCGGCCGCGCCGCGTTCTACCAGGTGCGTGCCAATGCGCTGCCGCTTTATCTCGACGCGGGTCTCACGCTGATGAAGCTCGGCGAGGAAGCGCATATCGTGCTCGACGATTTCGATCTGAAGGGCTCGCACCGCGCGCATCTGCGTTATGCGCTCAAGCGCGGCGAGCGCGACGGCTTCACGGTCGAAGTGATCGATCAGGCCAACGTGCCGGCTTCGCTCGAAACGCTGCGCGGCATTTCCGACGGCTGGCTCGACAGCCGCGACGCGCGCGAGAAGAGCTTCTCGGTCGCGGCTTTCCATGACGAATACCTGGCCGCGCAATCGGTGATGCTGGTGCGCCAGAACGGCGAACCGGTCGCCTTCGTGACCTTCATGACGACCGATCTGAATACCGAGGCGACCGTTGGCGTGATGCGCCACCTCGAAAGCGCATCGTCGTACGCGATGGAATATCTGTTCACGCAGCTCGCGCTGCATCTGAAGCAGGCCGGTTTCCGCTCGCTGAGTCTCGGCATCGCGCCGCTCTCGGGCGTTCAGCCGACGCCGCTGGCGTCGCGCTGGCATCGGGTTGCCGGTATCGTGTGGCGCTTCGGCGGCCGTTTCTATAACTTCCGCGGCTTGCGTGCTTTCAAAAGCAAGTTTCAGCCGCACTGGGAGCCGCGTTATCTCGCGGCATCGGGTTCGATGGGCGTGTTTTTCACGCTGGCGGACCTGTCGTTGCTGGCAGGAGGCCGGCGTTCATGACCTTGCATCCGTTTTTCCGGCTCGCCATCGCGGCGAGCGTTCTCAGCGGCGGCGCGCTCGCGCATGCGGCCACCACTACTACCACTACCACCACCGTCGCCGGCGGCCGCTATGGCGAGGTCCGGGTCACGCAGCCGGATGGGCCGTTGCGCGGCTTCGTCGTGCTGTATTCGCAGGCGAGCGGCTGGAGCGCGGCCGATCAGCAAAGCGCCGATGCGCTCGCGCAGGCCGGTGCGATGACCGTCGGCGTGGATACCGCGCAATACGTCGCGAACCTGAGCGCGAAGAAAGAGACCTGCCATCAGCTCGTCGGCGATGCCGAAGCGTTGAGCCATCAGCTCGAACGGCAAGCGCGCTCGAATCAGTACTTCGCGCCGATCGTCGCGGGCACGGGGCAGGGCGCGACGCTCGCGATGCACGTGCTCGAACAGGCCCCGTCGAACACGATTGCGGGCGCCGTCTCGGTCGATGCCGAGCGCACGCTCGACGCGCGCTTTCACCCGTGCGCGCCGGACCCGACCGTGATTCGCGACAAGGTGCCCGGCTTCGTCGAAAAGGCGAACACGGGCGCGGCCGATCGCACGCGTCTCGTTGCGTTGCTGACGCCGCATCTGCAGTCGGTATCGACGGGCGATGACGACGTGTCCGATCTGCCGCTCATCGAATTGCCGGCCGCGCATCCGAACGGCCTGATGGCGATCGTGATCTCCGGCGACGGCGGCTGGCGCGATCTCGACAAGACGATCGCGCAGGCGTTGCAGAAGGATGGCGTGTCGGTGATCGGCTGGGACAGCCTGCGTTACTTCTGGAGCGAGAAGCCGCCCGCGCAAACGAGCCGCGATCTCGCGCGCGTGATGCAAACCTACGGCGCGCGCTGGCACGCGCAACACATCGCGCTCGTCGGCTATTCGTTCGGCGCGGACGTGATGCCGTTCGCGTACAACCGCTTGCCCGCGGAGCAGCGCGCGAAGGTGTCGCTGATCTCGCTGCTCGGCTTCGCACCCGACGCCGATTTCCAGATTCGCGTGGGCGGCTGGCTCGGCATGCCCGCAAGCGACAAGGCACTGAACGTGCAGCCCGAATTGACGCATGTGCCGCCGTCGATCGTGCAATGCTTCTATGGCGAGAACGAGACCGACACGCTGTGTCCGGCGCTCGACAAGACCGGTGTCGACGTGATCCGCACGTCCGGCGACCATCACTTTGGCCGCGATTACAACGCGCTGGAGCAGCGGATTCTCACCGCATTCAGAAAGCAGAGCGGCGTGCAGGATTGAACGTCGCTCTGCTGTCCCGCCGGGGCGTTCGAGCCTGCACGCCCCGGCAGCGTCGAGCATTGCGGGATTGACAAAGCCCGCCGGGTCGACGAAGATCGCCTGCATGCACTGCCTCGACATCCGTATTGCGCTGATTATTAGCATCATTCATCGAATGGTGGGTTAGCGCACGTCGGATAGAACAGACAAGGCAGTGACAAACTAACCCGCCACAGAGGCGGGTTTTTTTGTGTCCGCTTTTCTGCCTGCCTCCTGGCGAACTTGCTGCCGATCGTGGTCCGTTGCCATCGATCGCGGTCGATTCGTTGTTGCATCTTCGTTGTTAACCAGGAGCTTGCCTTGCTGCCGAACAAACTCGAACGGGCCGTCGTCGCGGCCGAGCGCGCTGCACTTTCCCACGACTACCTGAAGAAAATCCTGACCGCGCGCGTCTACGACGTGGCGCGCGAGACCGAACTCGAACACGCGCCGAACCTGTCGGCGCGGCTGCGCAATCCGGTCTATCTGAAACGCGAGGACAACCAGCCGGTGTTCTCGTTCAAGCTGCGCGGCGCGTACAACAAGATGGCGCATATTCCGGCCGAAGCGCTGCAACGCGGCGTGATTACCGCGTCGGCGGGCAATCATGCGCAGGGCGTGGCGTTGTCGGCGGCACGTATGGGCGTGAAGGCAATCATCGTGGTGCCGGTCACGACGCCGCAGCTCAAGGTCGACGCGATCCGCACGCATGGCGGACCGACCGTCGAGGTCGTGCAGTCCGGCGAGTCGTATAGCGATGCGTATGGTCACGCGGTCAAACTGCAGGAAGAGCGTGGCCTGACCTTCGTGCATCCGTTCGATGACCCGTATGTGATCGCGGGCCAGGGCACCGTGGCGATGGAAATCCTGAGCCAGCACCAGGGCCCGATCCACGCGATCTTCGTGCCGATCGGCGGCGGTGGTCTCGCGGCCGGTGTGGCGGCGTACGTGAAATCGGTGCGCCCCGAGATCAAGGTAATCGGCGTGCAGACCGATGATTCGTGTGCGATGGCGGCGTCGTTGAAAGCGGGCGAGCGCGTGACGCTGAACGAAGTGGGCCTGTTCTCCGATGGCACGGCGGTCAAGCTCGTCGGCGAGGAAACCTTCCGTCTGTGCAGCAAGTATCTCGACGAAGTGCTGCTCGTGAATACCGATGCACTGTGCGCGGCGATCAAGGACGTGTTCCAGGACACGCGCAGCGTGCTCGAACCAGCCGGTTCTTTGGCGGTGGCCGGTGCGAAGCAGTATGCCGAACGGGAGGGCATCGAAAATCAGACGCTGATCGCGATCACCTCGGGCGCGAACATGAACTTCGACCGTATGCGCTTCGTCGCCGAGCGCGCGGAAGTCGGTGAAGCGCGCGAAGCGGTGTTTGCAGTGACGATTCCCGAAGAACGCGGCAGTTTCAAACGCTTCTGCGAACTGGTCGGTACGCGCAGCGTCACCGAATTCAACTACCGGATCGCGGATGCCAATTCGGCGCACATCTTCGTCGGCGTACAGATCCGCAACCGCAGCGAGTCGGCGCAGATCGCGGGCGCGTTCGAAGCCCACAGTTTCGCCACCGTCGACCTCACGCTCGATGAACTCTCGAAGCAGCACATCCGCTACATGGTGGGCGGCCGCTCGCCGCTCGCCGCTCGCGCTCGACGAGCGCCTGTTCCGCTTCGAATTCCCGGAACGCCCGGGCGCGCTGATGAAATTCCTCTCGTCGATGGCGCCGAACTGGAACATCAGCCTGTTCCACTACCGCAACCAGGGCGCGGACTGTAGCTCGATTCTCGTCGGCATCCAGGTGCCCGCAAGCGAGAACGCGGAGTTCGATCGTTTTCTCAGGACACTCGGCTATCCGTACTGGGAAGAGACACACAATCCCGTGTATCGGCTGTTTCTTGTCTAGTTGAATGCATCGGGGTTTACCTGAGGGGTGCGTCACATCGACGCACTGCGCCGTGAATTCCTGCGCTCGGCGGAAAGCCCCGCCTGGCGTGCGTTTTCGGCCGATGCGAGGGCGCCACGAGCGTCTTCGCCATCAGCCTTCTATCTCCTGAGGCGATACAGCCTATCCAATTTATCGCGTTGCGGGATACCGGTCGTGATCGTCACACTGTGCGCCAATTCATCGCCACATTCAGGAGACACAGCATGCGCACTCAAGTCGGCATCATCGGCGCCGGGCCCGCCGGATTGCTTCTTTCCCACCTGCTTCACCTGCGCGGCATCGAGTCCGTCGTGCTCGAAACGCGTACCCGCGACCAGATCGAATCCACCATCCGCGCCGGCGTGCTCGAACAGGGCACGATGGACCTGCTGACCGAAACCGGCCTCGGCGAACGCATGAAAGCGGAAGGCGCGCTGCATCACGGTTTCGAACTTGCCTTCGAAGGCAAGCGCCGCCGCATCGATCTGATGGACCTCACCGGTAAAGCGATCACCGTCTACGCCCAGCACGAAGTGATCAAGGACCTCGTCGCGGCACGCGTCGCCGCGAATGCCGAGCTGCGTTTCGGCGTGACGGACACGTCGATCCAGGGCATCGACACCGACACGCCGTCGATCCGCTATCGCCACGAGGGCGCCGAGCACGAACTGCAATGCGATTTCGTGATCGGCTGCGACGGCTCGCAAGGCGTGTCGCGCGCGGCGATTCCCCAGGCACTCCGCAAGGACTTCGAACGGGTCTATCCGTTCGGCTGGTTCGGCATCCTGAGCGAAGGGCCGCCGTCGTCGGAGGAACTGATCTACGCGCGTCACGAGCGCGGCTTCGCGCTGATCAGCACGCGCTCGCCGAACGTGCAGCGCATGTACTTCCAGTGCGACCCGAAAGACTCGGTCGATAACTGGTCCGACGATCGCATCTGGGCGGAACTGCATGCGCGTGCCGATTCGCACGACGGCCAGCAGATTGTCGACGGCAAGATTTTCCAGAAGAACATCGTCGGCATGCGCAGTTTCGTTTCGACGACGATGCAGCACGGGCGCCTGTTCCTCGCGGGCGACGCCGCGCATATCGTGCCGCCGACCGGCGCGAAGGGCATGAACCTCGCGGTCGCCGACGTGAACGTGCTGAGCCAGGCGCTGAACGCGTTCTACAAGGAAAACCGCACCGATCTGCTCGAGCGCTACAGCGAAACCGCGCTCAAGCGCATCTGGCGCGCCGAGCACTTCTCGTACTGGATGACGAGCATGATGCATCGTATCGAAGGCGCTTCGGCGTTCGAGCAGCAGTTGCAGGTTGCCGAACTCGAGTATGTGACGACCTCGCGCACGGCGGCCACGGTGCTCGCGGAGAACTACGTCGGCGTGGCCGGCGCGCAGATGCAAGGCATGCTATAAGCGATGCGCCTCGCGCGGCGCTCGGGAACCCTAATTGATCGACAGGTCCCGATGCGCCGCCAACTGAAATTCCTTGGGCGTGACGCCGGTCTGCTTACGGAAATAGCGGCTGAAATAAGCGGCATCTTCGAAACCGAGCGCATGCGCGATCTGTTTGATGCTCGATCCCGAGTAGACCAGATCGCGCTGCGCCTCGCGTATCAGTTGATCGTTGACGAGCGACAACGGGGAATGGCCGAGTTCCTCGCGGCAGATGCGGCCCAGTTGCGCCGCCGTAACGCCGAGTTTTTCCGCATAGAAATCGATCGGCTGATGTTCGCGCACGTGTGCGGCGATCAGTTCGCGTAGCCGCTTGAGCTGCGCCACGCGCCGGTCGTTGATCGTCGAGCCGGTCGTCGCGCCGGCGCTCGATACGGCATCGGCCAGGCGCGCTACTTGCACAAAAAGTGCAATCATCAGCGACATGCCCGCGGCGATGTGACCGCGTGCGCTGCCGCGAAATTCCTGCTCCAGCAAACCGAATAACGGCATCAGCGTGTGCTCGCCGATTTCGCGCCGCACGGGGATCAGTGCGGGCCGCTGCAGCACCGGCAACAGTCCCGGCGACACTACCTTCGAAATCGACTCCAGCGCCCGCTGCGCGGCCGTAATCACGAGCCCGTCGATCTCCGGCGAAAACACGAATCCATGCACCGTTTGCGCGGGAAGCAGCACGAGGCAGGGTGGTTCGATCGCGAGCTTTTCGCTTTCGACCAGCACGTGCCCCGTGCCGCTGCGGATATAGAGAATCTGCAGCAACGCATCGTGCCGGTGCGCGGCGATATGCCAGTCGTTCGGCCGGCTACGCTCGACGATCCATTCGAAATTGAACGCGTCGTACCACGGCGGCCGTGCCGACTCGCCGTACAGATCGTAGTTAGGGATATTCCTCATGCCGTTTCGTCTCCTATGTTCGAATTGTCCTGCGATGTGCCGTCTTTGTCCAATTTCCGCGCAAGCCGCGTCGCTATACTTTTTGCCATGAAAGATACGGTGGATAGCGCGGCGCTCAGGCCGCGACAGCGCATCGCCGTCACGATCAGAACCATGGAGATTCGGATGACTAATAACACGGAAACGCAGGCAAAGCCGCACCAGGGAGATGCACACTCACGGCACTGGCTCGGTCTCGAAGGGCGCGTGTGCGTCGTGAGCGGAGCGGCGGGCGGAATCGGCGGCGCGATCGCTCAGGTGCTCGCCGGGGCCGGCGCGCGTCTCGCGCTGCTCGATCGCGATGAGGAGAAGTGCCGGGCGCTGGCGCAAACGCTGAACGCAAGCGGCGTCGACGCGCTCGCGTTGACGTGCGATATCGGCGATATCGACAGCGTGCGCGGCGCGGTAACGGCCGTCGAAACTGCCTATGGTGCCGCCGACGTGCTCGTGAACAACGCGGGTCTGCTGCGGCCGGGGGGTATCGAAGAGATCGGACTCGACGTCTGGAACGCGATGCTGCGCGTGAATCTGACTGGCTACATGCTGTGCTCGCAGCAGTTCGGCCACGGCATGCTGAAGCGCGGTTCCGGCGCTATCGTGCACGTCGCCTCGGTGGCCGCGCATCATCCGCAAACCTATAGCGGCGCATACAGCGCGGGCAAAGCGGGCGTGACGCTGCTATCGAAGCAGATCGCGGCGGAGTGGGGGCCGCGTGGCATTCGCAGCAATGCCGTGTGTCCGGGCATGATCCGCACGCCGCTCTCTGCCACGTTCTATGAACAGGGCGATATCGAACGCCGCCGCAGTGCGATGACGGCCAGTCGCCGCATCGGCGAGCCGAACGATATCGCCGACGTGGTCGCGTTTCTCGCGAGCACGCGCGCCGCCTATGTGAACGGCGCGGAAATCACCGTCGACGGCGGCCTCGAAAGCATGCTGATGGATCTCGTGCCGCGTCCCGGCTTCGAGGCCGTGCAAGCCGCCCGCTAAGTTCTCGCCAAGTTCTCATACAAGGAAGCGATACCATGACCAATGCAACGCAGAGCGCTGCGCTGACCTGCGACGTGCTCGTCATCGGCTCGGGCGCGGGCGGCCTTTCGACGGCCATCACCGCGCGCAAGCATGGGCTCGACGTCGTCGTGATCGAAAAAGCGCCGTTTTTCGGCGGCACGACCGCGTTTTCCGGCGGCGTGCTCTGGATTCCCGGCAACCGTCACGCGCAAAGCAATGGTGTCAGCGATACGCGCGAAGCGGCGCTGACCTATATGCGCAACGAAACCGGCGCGTTCTTCGATGCCGCCGGCGTCGAGGCCTTTCTCGACACGGGCCCGGAAATGCTCGATTTCTTCGAGCGCGAGACCACGGTCAAATTCGTGCCGACGCTATACCCGGACTATCACCCGGACGTGGGCGGCGGTGTCGATATCGGCCGCTCGGTCGTGGCCGCGCCGTTCGATGCGCGCGCGCTCGGCAAGGACATCGCGCGGCTGCGTCCGCCGCTCAAGACGATCACGTTCATCGGCATGATGTTCAACTCGTCGAATGCGGACCTCAAGCACTTCTTCAACGCGACGCGTTCGCTCAAGTCCGCGCTGTACGTCGCGAAGCGTCTCGCGAGCCATCTGAAGGATCTCGCGCTGTACCGGCGCGGCGTGCAAATCACGAGCGGCAATGCGCTCGCCGCGCGTCTCGCGAAATCGGCGCTCGATCTCGGCATTCCGATTCACACGAATACCGCCGCGCGCGAATTGATCGTGACGGACGGGCGCGTCACCGGCGCGCTCGTCAATGGGCCGGACGGCGAGCGGCACATCGTCGCGCGGCGTGGCGTCGTGCTCGCGTGCGGCGGTTTCTCGCATGACGTGGCGCGTATCGCGCGTGCCTATCCGCATGTGCGGCGGGGCGGCGAACACGTATCGCCGGTGCCGTCGGGCAATACCGGCGATGGGCTCGGCATGGCCGAACGTCTCGGCGCGCGGGTGGCGATACGTTATCCGCAAGCCGCGGCGTGGATGCCGGTGTCGCGCGTGCCGATGAGCGACGGCAGCGTCGGTGTGTTTCCGCATCTTCTCGATCGCTACAAGCCCGGCGTGATCGGCGTGACGCGTGGCGGCAAGCGCTTCACCAACGAAGCGAATTCGTATCACGACGTGGGCGCCGCCATGATCGAAGCGTGCGAGAGCGAACGCGAAACCGCGATGTGGCTCGTCTGCGACCACGCGACGATCCGCAAATACGGGCTCGGTTTTGCCAAGCCCGCACCGGTGCCGCTCGGTCCGCTGCTGCGCAACGGCTATCTGAGCACGGGCCGCACGCTCGCCGAACTCGCGCGCAACGCGGGGCTCGACGGCGCGGCGCTCGAAGCCACGGTGCAGCGCTACAACGTCGACGCGGTGCGCGGCGAAGACCCCGAGTTCGGCCGCGGCACGACCTCGTTCAACCGCTATCTCGCGGACCCCGAGCACAAGCCGAACCCGTGCGTCGCGCCGATCGGCGACGGACCGTATTACGCACTGAAGGTGCTGATGGGCGACCTCGGCACGTTCGACGGCATCGCGACCCAGGTCACCGGCGAAGTGCTCGACGAGGCGGGCGCGCCGATTGCCGGACTGTATGCGGTCGGCAACGATCGCGCGAGCGTGATGGGCGGCAACTATCCGGGCGCGGGCATCACGCTCGGGCCGATCATGACCTTCGGCTACATCACGGGGCGCAATCTCGCGGGTGTGGGCGTAGGCGGCAACGCGGCAAAAGCACAGGACGGCGCGGCCGGGAGCAGCGCGGGCATGCGCGACAACGCGCCGGTCACGGCATTGAGAGGCGGCACCTGAGCAGGAACCGTTCATTGGCCGGCCAGCGTAACGGCGCACGATCGGTTCGCACGGTGCGTGCATAACCGATCGGCATATCCAGCAGGCTCACGGCTGACGCAAGGCCGGCTCGCGATACCGCGTCAGAAGTAACGAATCGCGCCGGATGATGCGGCTTTCCTGTCTCGGAGAGCCGCATCGGCCCGCGCCGCATGCGACTGGACTCCAATCGACTCGCCGAAACCGGCCTCGGGTTCGGCTCAGGAGTCCGCACTTTCAGTAGTAATCCAAACAATAAAAAATCTCGTCATTTCACGGAGACATCGCAATGAACAAGCGCCAACCCTGGCCCTGTAGCGGACCGCAAGGCGGTGACGCGCCGGCGCCAACGACCCTGCCGGCAATGGCATCACGCCCGCACGGCGTCGCCACGCCTTTTCGCCTTGAAACGGGAGCATGCAAATGACGCGCTCCGAACGCAATGTGGATGTGCAGGCCTTTATCGACGCGCAGCGCTTTTCGCCATTCCAGTGGACGATTCTCGTGCTGTGCTTTCTTGTCGTCGCGGCGGACGGTTTCGACACGGCCGCGGTCGGCTTCATCGCACCGTCGCTCGTGCAGCAGTGGGGCATTGCGCGCAGCGCGCTCGGCCCGGTGATGAGTGCGGCGCTCGTCGGACTCGGCATCGGCGCGCTCGCGGCCGGTCCGTTCGCGGATCGCATCGGCCGCAAGACGGTGCTCGTGCTGTCGGTCTTTTTCTTCGGACTATGGAGTCTTGCCGCGGCCCGTGCGACCTCGATCGAATCGCTGACCTTGCTGCGATTTTTCACCGGCCTCGGTCTCGGTGCGGCGATGCCGAACGCGGTCACGCTGATGTCCGAGTACGCACCCGCTCGCATTCGCGCGGTCGCGGTCAATGCGATGTTCTGCGGCTTTTCATGCGGTCTCGCGATCGGCGGCCTCGCCTCGGCGTGGCTGATTCCGCAATTCGGCTGGCCGAGCGTGCTGGTCGCGGGCGGCGTCGGCCCGATCGTGCTGACCGTGCTGCTGATGGTGCTGCTGCCGGAATCCGCGCAATTTCTCGCCGTGCGCAAGCAGGCCGATCAACGTATCGCGGGAATCCTGCAACGCATTGCGCCGCAGAGCCGCTTCGACGGCTGCCATTTCTTCGCGATCGACGTGCGGCACAGCGCAGGCAACGCGCGTACCAAAGGCGCGCTCTCGATCATTCTGTCGGCACGCTACCGTTTCGGCACGCTGATGCTGTGGCTCGCCTATTTCATGGGGCTGCTGATCTACTACCTGCTCACCAACTGGCTGCCCACGCTGTTCAAGGACACCGGCTTTTCGGGCGAAAAAGCTGCCTTGATGACCTCGCTGTTTCCGCTCGGCGGCGTGCTCGGCAATCTGTGCGTCGGCTGGATCATGGACCGTTTCGCCGGCCATCGCGTGATCGCCTTCACGTTCGTGCTGGTCGGCGCGCTCGTGTTGCTGGTCGGGCAGGGCGTCGGCCATCAGGTGTGGCTCGGTACGCTGATCTTCCTCACGGGTACGGTCGCGACGAGCGCGGTCACGTCGATGTCGGCGCTTGCGGCGAGTTTCTATCCGACGCGTGCGCGTGCAACCGGGGTCGCGTGGATGCTCGGCATCGGCCGCATCGGCGGTGTCGCGGGCGCGCTCGTCGGCGCGGCGCTGATGGGGCTCGGCTGGAAGTTCGGCGCGGTGTTCAGCCTGCTGGCACTGCCGGCCATGGTGTCGGCGAGCGGCGTGTATCTGATGATGCGGCGCGTATTGCACAAAGACGCGCCCGAGGATGCGCAGGACGATGCGTCCACGGATGAAGCGGCCGGCGCGGTGGCGCTGAAATGAGGGGGGAGATGGCGTTGCCGTGAAAACTCACGATGAGCTCACAATGCGCTCACGACGCGCGCAGCAACGCCATCTCGTTGTGCAGCAGCGCGAGCAGATCGTCGTCGGTGGGACGGGTGCCCCAGTGGCGCGCGCCGGCCACCGACGCGATCGCCATCCACGAATGCGGCGGAAACCACTCGCGCAGCAGCATGCCGTCCTGACGCAAACAGAGCTGGCCCGTTTGCTCGCTGTATTCGGCGCAGATCAGCGCGCCGTCGATATGCGCGCTCACGCGCCTGGGATCGTTGTGTAGCACGTCGTCGCTCCTGTCGAAGGGGTGGCGCGAATGCCGGCGTGGCGCGGCGGCAGGACCGCCGCCGGGCATCGTTCAGTGATCGTGATCGTGCCCATGCCCGTGCCAGCCATCGTCGTGATCGTGGCCGCGGCCGTGCCAGCCGTTATCGTGCCGGTCGCCGTGCCATTCTTCGTGATGATGCTCCCACTCGTCCCGCCCCCAATAGCGATGACCATCGTAGTAGCGATCGCCGTACCAGCCCGGCGCGATCACGACCGCGGGCGGCGGCGCCACGTACACGGGCGCGGGCTGCACATAGACCGGCGGGGGCGGCGCTACCACGACGCCCGGAATGCCGATGTTAACGCCAACGTCGACATGCGCGAACGCGGCCGACGATACGCCGATCGCGAGGGCCGCGACGATCGCCGACGACATCCAGCGGCTGCGAGAGTGACTCATAGTGTGTTCTCTGTTTTGATGAGTGTGGTGAGGTCAGGCGCGTCGGCGCGCGGCTTCACGAATGCCTCATGAAGCGCGCACTATCCGCTCAATAATGATCGTGGTCGTAGTGATGGTCGTGATGATGATCGTCGGGGACCACGATGCAACCGCTCAATGCGCCGCCGAGCGTGGCGGCCAGAATGGCGAGTGCGAAAATTTTCTTCATGATGTTGCTCCCTTGGCAAAAGTTGCCATTGTGTTTCGTGTGAACCGAACTCTACTGAGCGGCGCGATTATCGGTGTGTTTGTGTGTAACAGGACGTGTCGATACGCGCGCGCGGCAACGCGGCCATACGGTGACAACGGACGTGACGGAAAAACGGCAAGCCTAACGCGTCGAAATGACAGGGGATTGTTAAGCGGATCGGCAAGCCCTTGAGCGCGTTATGAAAAGAAGCGTAGGCGCGAGCCCTTGAGGTATCGGTATGAAGCGGGCGTTCGATACATCGACGGTTCGCGGGCACGGCGGGGCAGGCCGAATCGTGTTTCGCGTCGGATGTATCGCGCGGATACATTCAGTTGCAGACTGGGGATCCGAGGCCGCATGACGCCTGCGTGCGCATGTCGGATCGATGACATCGCACGTGTTGCGCCATCAGCTTCTCTTAAGCTTCGATCGGATACGAGCACGCGACGTGCGCATCACAGGTGCCGCTGCGGTACTTCATCAAGCACCCCAGGCACCCCAGGTTCATCGAGCCCATCGTATGCCTTCTATGGCGGCGTCCCCACGGGCTCCGGCGCGCTCGTCTCGCGATAACCGAGCCGCGCTGAAATCGCGAGCCCGGCCTGCTTGAGCAGGGCGACGTAGTGCTGCTTCGTATCGGCGCCGCAGCGCATCGTCGGAAACGAAATCGACAGCCCGGCGATCACGCGGCCGAAGCGGTCGAACACCGGCACCGCGATGCACTGCAGGCCGTCTTCCTGCTCCTCGTTGTCTTCGCCGAAACCCTGCTCGCGCACGCGCGGCAAAATGCTCAGCACTGCTTCGGCGCAGGTCAGCGTTTTCTGCGTCGACTTGCGGAATTCGACGTGCGAGAGCACCTCGCGCGCATCGGCCGGCGCCATCCACGCGAGCAGCACCTTGCCGATCGCCGTGCTGTGCAGCGGATTGCGCCGGCCGATGCGCGACTGCATGCGCAGGCCGTAGTCGGCGTCGATCTTGTGGATGTAGATGATCGCGTCGTCGTCGAATGCGCCGAGGTGAACCGCTTCGCGCGTCATCTGGCCGATGCGGCGCATTTCGGTGTCGGCCTCGCGCACGAGATCGACGCTTTCGAGCGCCTTCGCGCCGAGTTCGAACAGACGGATCGTGAGCCGGTAGCGCTCGGTTTCGATTTCCTGCGTGACGTAGCCGAGCGCCTTTAGCGTTTGAATGAGGCGATGCACGGTGGTCTTCGACATGCCGAGCCGTTGCGACAGCTCGCTGATGCCGATCTGTCCGCTGTCGCCGATCGCGCCGAGAATCGCGAAGACTCGACCCACCGACGACGCGGATTCGCCGCGCTCGCCGCCGTCCGCCTCGGGCGATGCGTCGGCAGTGTGCTTGCGCGATTTGCCGCGCGTCTTCTCGTCAGTCCTGCTGACAGCCTTGCTGTTAGTCTCATCCCGCGCTTTATCGCGTCGTGTTTCCGTTGCCGCCATGTCCGTCATTCCCTGTCTGTGCCGAGCCGCGCCGTCGCCTTACCGGGCTAGCGCGCAAGCCAGCCGCCGTCTACCGCGAGTGTATGTCCATGCACGTAGTCCGACGCCAGCGAGGCGGAAACACCACGGGCCCCGCGAGATCGTCCGGGATACCCCAGCGGCCCGCCGGAATGCGGCCGAGACCATCTATCGTTCTCCGCTCGCGGGATCGGCGCTGTGCCGCGCCATGTGCCCGAGCACTGTAACGCACAATTTCGATTCCGGAACACTGGTCCGAAAAATATTGCTCTACGTCATTAAAGCTGGCAAAGGTTTCAGTGCCGTAACGGGTAAACGATAGTCGGCGTTTGCAAAAAGAAACGGAACGATGTTCCTTTTGTGGTGCTATATTGCGCCGGACAGGGAGAGCCCGGCGCAGAACGGGACATGACCCCGGGTAATCCACCCGTCAACGGGACGTGACCGTCCATGGAGGAGGCATGAAGATCAAGAAGGCCATCGACCGCATTCCTGGCGGCCTGATGCTGGTGCCGCTGCTGCTCGGTGCCTGCGTGCACACGTTCGCGCCCGGAGCGGGCAAATACTTCGGCTCGTTCACCAACGGCCTGATTACCGGCACGGTGCCGATTCTCGCGGTGTGGTTCTTCTGCATGGGTGCGACGATCGATCTGCGCGCGACCGGCACCGTGCTGCGCAAATCGGGCACGCTGCTCGCCACCAAAATGGCGGTCGCGTGGATCGTCACGCTGATCGCGGCGCGCTTCATTCCGATCGACGGCATCAAGACCGGGCTCTTCGCGGGGCTCTCGGTGCTCGCGATCACGACCTCGATGGACATGACCAACGGCGGTCTCTACGCAGCCGTGATGCAGCAGTACGGCACGAAGGAGGAGGCGGGCGCGTTCGTGCTGATGTCCGTCGAATCGGGGCCGCTCATCAGCATGATCATTCTCGGCGCGACCGGCGTCGCGTTCTTCGAGCCACGCCTGTTCGTCGGCGCGGTGCTGCCGTTCCTGATCGGCTTCGTGCTCGGCAACCTCGATAGCGAGCTGCGCGACCTGTTCGGCCGCTGCGTGCATCCGCTGATCCCGTTCTTCGGTTTCGCGCTCGGCAACGGCATCGATCTGAACGTGATCGTGACGAGCGGGCTGCCCGGCATCGCGCTCGGCCTCGGCGTGATCGTCGTGACCGGCATTCCGCTGATTCTCGCCGACCGCTGGATCGCGGGCGGCAATGGCGCGGCGGGGCTTGCGGCATCGTCGACGGCGGGGGCGGCGGTCGCGAATCCGGCGATCATCGCCGACATGATTCCGAGCTTCAAGCCGCTCGTGCCGGCCGCGACCGCGATGGTCGCGACGGCTTGCCTCGTCACCGCGATTCTGGTGCCGATTCTCACGGCGCTGTGGGTGCGCCGGCATCATGCTCGCGACGCGTTGCGCGAGGAGTTCGCGGCGGCCACGCAGGCGCCGCCGCTCAACGAGCGCGACGCGCACGTCTGACGCGCCATTCCGAAGGCGTCGGAAACGAAAAGGCCGGCTCCGCGCGCAAGCGCGGAGCCGGCCTGTCTCTTTCTATTAGTGCGTCGTTAAACCGCCATCACCGTCACGGCCTTCGTGACGAGGTAGGCTTCCATCGCTTCCGGACCGCCTTCCGAGCCGTAGCCGGAATCCTTGATGCCGCCGAACGGCATTTCCGGCGTCGGCGTGGCCGGCTGGTTGATCCACAGCATGCCGACTTCCATCTGCTGCGACAGCATATGCACGTTGGCGAACGACTTCGTGTACGCGTAGCCCGCGAGGCCGAACGGCAGACGGTTCGCTTCGGCGATCGCTTCTTCGAGCTTGTCGAAGCCGCGGATCGCGGCGATCGGGCCGAACGGCTCGTTGTTGAATACGTCGGCTTCGAGCGGCACGTCGGTCAGCACGGTCGGGGCGAAGAAGTTGCCGGCCGAGCCGACGCGCTCGCCGCCCGTTGCGATCGTCGCGCCGGTCTTGCGCGCGTCGTCGACGACCTTGGCCATCGCGCTCAGACGGCGCGCATTGGCGAGCGGCCCGAGCGTCGTGCCTTCGGCGAGGCCATCGCCGAGCTTGAGGCTTTCGGCATGCTTGACGAGCGCCGCGGCGAATTCTTCGCGCAGGCTGTTGTGCACGAGGAAACGCGTCGGCGAGATGCAGACCTGGCCCGCGTTGCGGAACTTCGCGGCGCCGGCGGCCTTGACCGCGAGCGCGACGTCGGCGTCTTCGGCGACGATCACCGGGGCGTGGCCGCCGAGCTCCATCGTGGCGCGCTTCATGTGCGAACCGGCCAGCGCGGCCAGTTGCTTGCCGACCGGCGTCGAGCCCGTGAACGTGACCTTGCGGATCACCGGATGCGGGATCAGGTAGCTCGAGATTTCAGCCGGATCGCCGAACACGAGGCCGACCACGCCGGCCGGCACGCCGGCTTCGACGAAGGCCTGCAGCAGCGCGGCCGGCGACGCCGGGGTTTCTTCCGGCGCCTTCACGAGGAACGAGCAGCCGCAGGCGAGCGCCGCGGAGAGCTTGCGCACGACCTGGTTGACCGGGAAGTTCCACGGCGTGAACGCGGCGACCGGGCCGATCGGCTCCTTCAGTACCTGCGAGTGCTGGGCGACGTTGCGCGACGGCACGATGCGGCCGTACACGCGGCGGCCTTCGTCCGCGAACCATTCGATGATGTCGGCGGCGGCCAGTACTTCGAGACGCGCTTCGACGAACGGCTTGCCCTGTTCCTGGGTCATCAGGCGGCCGATGTCGGCGGCGCGCTCGCGCACCAGCGCGGCGGCCTTGCGCATGATCGTGGCGCGCTCGTTGGCCGGCACCTTGCGCCAGGCTTCGAAGCCGCGCTGCGCGGCGTCGAGCGCGCGGTCCAGATCGGCGATGCCGGCGTGCGCGACCTTGCCGATAGCCTCGCCGGTCGCGGGATTGACGACGTCGAGGGTCTTGCCGCTGGCGGCATCGCACCACTCGCCGTTGATCAGAAGTCGGGTATCGGTGTAGCTCGGGATAGCCATGCTGGGTTCCTGTGAGTGGGAAAAACGACAGGCCGCGCGGTCGTGAAGCAAGAAGCGACAGGACCTGCGCGGCCATGATTGAACTGCCGATACCAATTATCTTATCTGATTGCGCGCAATCTCACCGGACGCGGGCTTGCGGCGACGTGGATGGCATGCCTCTTGCCGCCGGGGTGTGGCGGGTTCGCGCGAGTCGTCATGCGCCTGCGGATGTATCTGTTGTATCTGTTCATGCGCGGGGTCATGTAGCGCGCCGCGTGAATCACCGCGCTTCGAGCCACGTCTTTCCATTCCGATACCATATCGATGCGACAAGCATCGCATCACACGAAAATCCCCCTGAATCGACCCTCGCGACGCTGCCGCGCGGGGCCGGAACGCAGTATCATGCTTCAGGTTTCCTTCAGCTTTGCTCCGTACTATCTTCGCCACTGCCCGTGGCCTTCGAGGACCGCGGCCGTTGTCATGTGCAGGTCGAACGCATGATCGCTGCGCATGTCCGCGGGCAATGGATCAGATAGATCCCGACCGAAAACCGAAAGCGCCTAAAAAGGCTTGCTGGAGCATCCATGAAAACCCTGTTCTTGCAGGCGCCGTCCTACGATGGCTTTGATGGTGGCGCGGGTTCGCGCTATCAGGCCAAGCGTGAAATCCGTTCATTCTGGTACCCGACGTGGCTCGCTCAGCCGGCCGCGCTGATTGCCGATAGCCGCGTGCTCGACGCGCCCGCCGACGGCCTCTCCGTCGAAGCCACGCTCGATATCGCCGCGCAATACGATCTCGTCGTCATCCATACGAGCACGCCGTCCTTTCCGACCGACGCACTCTTCGCCGAAGACCTGAAAAAGCGCAAGTCGTCGCTCCTGATCGGCATGGTCGGCGCGAAGGTCGCGGTCGATCCGCACAACTCGCTGACCGCGAGCGAGGCCATCGACTTCGTCTGCCGCGAGGAATTCGACTTCACCTGCCAGGAAGTGGCCGAGGGCAAGCCGTTCGCGCAGATCAAGGGCTTGAGCTATCGCGCGCCCGACGGCTCGATCGAGCACAACGAAGCGCGCCCGATCCTCGAAAACATGGACGAGTTGCCGTTCGTCGCGCCGGTCTACAAGCGCGACCTGAAGATCGACAACTATTTCATCGGCTACCTCAAGCATCCGTACGTGTCGATCTACACGGGCCGCGGCTGCCGTTCGAAGTGCACGTTCTGCCTGTGGCCGCAAACCGTGGGCGGGCATCGCTACCGCACGCGCTCGGTCGAGAACGTCCTCGCCGAAGTGAAGTGGATTCGCGACAACATGCCTGAAGTCAAGGAGATCATGTTCGACGACGACACGTTCACCGACTTCAAGCCGCGCGTCGAGGAAATCGCGCGCGGTCTCGGCAAGCTCGGCGTCACGTGGTCGTGCAACGCGAAGGCGAACGTGCCGTATTCGACGCTGAAGATCATGAAGGAAAACGGCCTGCGCCTGCTGCTGGTCGGCTACGAATCCGGCGACGACCAGATCCTGCTGAACATCAAGAAGGGGCTGCGTACCGACATCGCGCGCCGCTTCAGCGACGACTGCCGCAAGCTCGGCATCAAGATTCACGGCACCTTCATTCTCGGCCTGCCCGGCGAAACCCAGGAAACGATCCAGAAGACGATCACCTACGCGCAGGAGATCAATCCGCATACGATCCAGGTGTCGCTCGCCGCGCCGTATCCGGGCACGACGCTCTACAACCAGGCGGTCGAAAACGGCTGGCTCGAAGAGAACAAGGTGATCAACCTCGTCAGCAAGGAAGGCGTGCAGCTGGCGGCGATCGGCTATCCGCATCTGTCGCGCGAGGATATCTATCACCAGCTCGAGAACTTCTATAAGCGCTTCTATTTCCGGCCGTCGAAGATCTGGGAGATCGTGCGCGAAATGCTGACGAGCTGGGACATGATGAAACGGCGTCTGCGCGAAGGCGTCGAATTCTTCCGCTTCCTGCGCGCGCACGAGGCGTGAACGCCGCGCATCTCGTCGCGCATTTTGCGGGCCTCGCGCTCGCGTATGCGTGCGCGGCGGCGGCGATTGTCGGCATCGGCTATACCGTGCTCGCGAGCGCGCTGATCGGGCGCTTCTTCGCGAGGGCGGTGGCCGAGCCCACGAGCTTCCCCCCCGTCACGGTCGTCAAGCCCTTGCATGGCAACGAGTGGGCGCTGCTCGACAATCTCACGAGCTTCTGCGAGCAGGACTATCCGGGGCCGGTGCAGTTCCTGTTCGGCGTGCACGACTCGGCCGACCCCGCGCTGCAAGTCGTCGACGCATTACGCCAGTTGCATCCGGACGCCGATATGAGCGTGGTGGCCGATGCGCGTCTCTACGGCCCGAACCGCAAGATCAGCAATATCCTCAACATGCTGCCGCAGGCGCGTCACGACGTGCTCGTATTCGCCGACAGCGACGTGGGCGTCGGCGCCGACTATCTGCGCAACGTGATCGGCGAATTGCAGCAGCCCGGCGTCGGGCTCGTCACGTGCGCCTATCACGGCCAGCCCGATCCAGGCTTCTGGCCGCGGCTCTCGGCGATCGCGACCAACTACCAGTTCCTGCCCGGCGTCGTCACCGGACTCGCGCTCGGGCTCGCGCGACCCTGCTTCGGCCAGACCATCGCGATGCGGCGCGACACCTACGAGCGGATCGGCGGCTTCAAGCCGTTCGCGCGGCATCTGGCCGAGGATCACGCGATCGGCGAGGCAGTGCGCGCGATCGGCGAGGACGTCGCGATTCCGCCGTTCGCGATTTCGCATGCGTGCGTCGAATCGAGCGCGGCGAAGTTGATCACGCACGAACTGCGCTGGAGCCGCACGATTCGCCGTATCGATCCACTCGGGCATTTCGGCTCGGCGCTCGTGCATCCGTCCGCGTTTGCGCTGCTCGCGCTGGTGTTTTCGGGCGCGGCGCTCTGGGCGTGGCCGCTCGTGCTCGTCGCGATGGGCGCGCGGCTCGCGTTGAAACTGTCGTCCGATCGCGCGTTGCGCAGGCCGTACCGCGATCTCTGGCTGCTGCCGCTCTGGGATATCGTATCGTTTGCGATTTTCGTCATGAGCTTCCGCTCCTCGCGCGTGATCTGGCGCGGCTTCAGCTTCAAGGTCGACGGCGACGGACTGCTGTCGGCGGCACAGGACGAATGACGAACGAACGGCAGGTTGGGCAGCGAATGATCGACAAGGTTTTCAAGGAAGCAGGCGGGCGCGGTTCGCAACACCGCCTGGTCGCGGCGGCACGCGTGACGAAGCGCCCGGCCGCCATCACCACGGCCTGCGAGGTCGGCGCGCGATGAAGCATCTCGGTCGCGCGGCCGCGCTTGCGGGTCTGCTCATTTCATTGTGGCTCGTGTGGCGCGAGGATCCCAGCGCCGTGCTCGGCGCCTTGCGCGCGGCCGGCGCGGGCCTCGTGCTGGCCGCGCTCGCGCACGTGCTGCCGATGATGGCCAACGCCTGCGACTGGCGCTCGCTGATTCGCGGCGCAAACCGTCCGAGCTTCGGCAGGATGCTGCATCTCGTGTGGGTGCGCGAGTCGGTCAACAGCATGCTGCCAGTCGCGCGGATCGGCGGCGAGCTCGTCTCGTTCCGCATGCTGAGGCGCTGGGGCGTGCGCTCGTCGACGGCGGTCGGCAGCATCGTCGTCGATATGCAGTTGACGGTCATCAGCCAGTTGCTGTTCACGATGGTCGGTATCGGCTTCCTGTTCGCCCACGCGCAATCGGGCACGCTGCGGCTCGCCGGACAGCTCGCGTGGGGCGTCGTGGTGCTCACGCCGCTGCTCGTGCTGTTCGCGCTCGTGCAGCACGCGAATCCGTTCGAGCGCATGACGCGTGCGCTCAACCATATGACGAGCGGCAAGCTTGCCGAGCTCGTCGGCCAGTCGGCGCAGATCGACCAGGCGATCAAGCTGATCTGGCGTCGCCGCGCGGTCATACTGCGCTATCTGTTCTTCTGGCAGCCGCTGCAATGCTTCCTGACGTCGCTCGAAATCTGGCTCGCGCTGTATTTTCTCGGCGTGCACGTGACGCTCGTCGAAGCGGTCGTGATCGAGTCGCTGATCCAGGCGATCAGCAGCGCGGCGTTCTTCGTGCCAGGCGGGCTCGGCGTGCAGGAGGGCGGCTTCATTCTGATCGGCGGCGCACTCGGCATCGATCCGGCGACTTGTCTCGCGCTCGCGGCCGCGCGGCGGATTCGCGACCTGCTGATGTTCGTGCCGGGGTTGATCGCATGGCAGTTCGCCGAGTCGGCCGGCAACCGGCCCGCCCAGACCGTGCCGCATGACATGCGGGCGGAACTGGCCGAGCAGGGTTCGGCGCTCGGCGAAGCGAACCTCGAACGCGGCCGGCGCTGAGCGTTGCGCCGCGCTCGGTGCATCGTGCTTCAGTGCGGCGTGCTTCAGCGCGTCGCCCCGTAAGCCGGAAACGACACCTTCACCGCCAACCCGCGCTCGCCGATACCCGCGCCCAGTTGCAGGCTCGCGCCGAAGTGCTCGGCGATCCGCGCGACGATCGATAGACCCAGCCCGCTGCCCGTCGCCTGATTGCCGGGCGCGCGGAAAAAACGGCTCGTGAGCCGCGCGAGATCGTCGGGCGCGACACCTGGGCCGTCGTCGCGCACGCACACCTGCACACGCTCGTCGGCATGCTGCACGGCCACTTCGACCGTGCCGCCCGCGCGCCCGTACTTGATCGCGTTATCGAGCAGATTGTCGAGCAGAATGCCGATCAGCACCGGCTCCGCGTCGATCTCCGCGAGCAGGTCGCCGGTCAGCATCACGTTGATGTGTTTCTGCTGCGCGTTGCGCAGATTCGCGAGCAGCGTGGTTCTGGCGATCGTCGCGGGCTTGAGTGGCTCGGTCGGCAACTTCTCCTGCGCGTCGAGGCGCGCGAGCAGCAACAACTGCTCGGCAAGCCGCGCGCTGCGATCGACGCCTTGCACGACGCGCTTCATCGCGAGCCGCTGCAAGGCGACGTCCGGTTCGGCGAGCGCGACCTGGGCCTGCACCTTGATCGCGGCAAGCGGCGTCTTCAGTTCGTGCGCGGCATCGGCGGTAAACGCGCGTTCGCGTTCGAGCGAATGGTGCAGCCGCGACAGCATCTGGTTGATCGCGTCGACGAGCGGGCGCACCTCGATCGGCGTGCGGCCGATGCCGACCGGCTCCATGCGGTTGATGTCGCGCGAACGGATCGCCACCGAGAGGATTTTCAGCGGCGCGAGACTGAAGCCGATGCTGATCCACACGAGCAGCGCGAGCACCGGCAGCGCGATCAGCGTGGGCCGCGCGATGCGGCTCGCGACTCCGCTCACGAGGTCGCTGCGCGTATTGGCCGGCTCGAATACGCGCACGCTATGGCCGAGCGTCGTGTCGCGCAGCGTGAACGAGTGATAGAGCTGGCCGCCCAGCACGATGTCCTGCGCGCCGCTCGCGGCGGGCAGCGGCAAGTCCCAGGCGGCGAGCGCGTGTAGTTGCGGGCTGCCCGCGAGAACCTCGCCGTTAGTCTCGCGCACCTGGAAGAGGGCGTCGCGCGGCAGCGTGTCGTCGTCGTCGAGCAGGCTTGCGCCGGGCTCGCCGCCTTTTTCCTCTTCACGCACGTCGATGCGCGCATTGGCGAGCGTGCTCAGGTTGGCCGAGTCGAGCAGCGCGAGAATCTGCGCCAGTTCCGCGAGACGCGCCTCTTCCCATTCGCCGACTTCGCGCGACGCCTGCCGGTAGCTCGAGACGAGCGCGATGCCCCACACGAGCGCGATGCTCGCGAGCACCAGCAGCACGAGACGCCGGCGAATCGACGGGCCCATCACGGCTTCTCCATCACATAGCCGATATTGCGCACGGTCTTGATGAGGCCCGCGCCGAGTTTCTTGCGCAGGTTCGACACGTGGACCTCGATCGCATTGCTTTCGATTTCTTCCTGCCAGCCGTACAGGCTTTCCTCGAGTTGCGAGCGCGACTGCGGAATGCCGAGATGGGTCAGCAATTGCAGCAGGATGGCCCATTCGCGCGAGGTGAGCGGCACGCGCGTCTCGTCGATCTCCACCGTTTGCGCGGCGGGGTTCACTGTCAGATTCTGGTAACGAATCAGATCGATACTGCGACCTTGTGCGCGGCGCAGCAGGGCCCGGCAACGCGCGATCAGCTCGGTGAGATCGAAGGGCTTGCCGAGATAATCGTCGGCGCCCGCTTCGAGACCGCCGACGCGCTCGATCACGCTGCCTTTTGCGGTCAGCACGAGCACCGGCACGTCGTTGCCGGCGTCGCGCAGCCGCGTGAGCAGCTCCATGCCGCTCACGCGCGGCAGGCCGAGATCGAGGACGATCAATGCATAACGGGTGGTGTCGAGCGCGAGGCTGGCCTTGTGGCCGTCGCAGGCCCAGTCGACCGTGAAGCCGGCCTGGCGCAGACCGGCTTCGACACCGCAGCCGATGAGCTCGTCGTCTTCTACGAGGAGTACACGCATGGGGCAGAGATTCCGTTTTTCAGGTTATTGCATAACTCCCGGCGGCTTGTGCAAGCGCCGGGGCGCGGCATCCTGGTGGGACGATGCCGTTCGTCAGCTACTTCATACCATAGGTTTGCTTAAGGTATCCTTCAGCTTGAATCGATACCATCGACGCGCTATTTATGGATGGTCCCCGCGGGTTGCGAGATGCGCGCGAGACCATCGGGTTGTCAGATTGTCGAAAACTTATCGCAAGGACTTCGACTGATTGACGCGGTAGATATTTCAGGCCGATCGGGGCGTCGATCAACGTGTTCGAGCAGCCCCCGCCGATGACGCCGCGCATCCGTTCAGGCCGCAAGGCCACGCACAAGGCACGTTATGAAGCCAGCCACCATCGACATGCTGCGAGCCCATCTGCTGGTCGCCTCGGTCACGGCCATGGGCGCCGACACGCTGCTGTGCGTCACGCTGCCGATGCTGCCTGTATCCCACACCTTTTTCGCTTCCATGTCGTTCCGTCTGTTCGCGCTCGCGCTGATCGTCGGCGGCGTGGTGGTCGCACGCGAATTCGCGCAGGTCGCGTTCGAATTCGCGGTGAAGCACGATTACGCGACGGCAGGCCGCCATGTATCGCCGGTTGCGATTGCCGCCGGCTGTCCGCGGCGCTGGCTCGTCGTGCTTCATCTGCGCCTGACCGGGCAGGCGTTCGTGCTGGCCGGGCACTGACGGGCACGGGCGATGGTGGCGCAGGTGCTGAATGCATGCCAATGGGTCCTGCTGGCAGGCTGTATCGGCGCAACGCTGTACACGGTGGTGGCCGCCGTCGCGATGCCGTTTTTCGGCGTGCGGCGCGACGAGGCGCCGAAGTGGTTCGCGCATCGATGGGCCCGTCGATCCGCTGCCCGTGGCGATGATCGAAGCGCGGCCGGCGCGGCGCTTGCTCATGCTGGCGGCACCGATACTGCATACACCGCTCATACCCCGAACAGCTCGTGCGTCGAGCCGCCGCCCCGTCATTTCGCGCAGGTCGGCGTCAGCGTACTGAAGCCGCTGTGCGGCGCCGAACCGCGTCTCTACGAAAATCTGCGCACGTTTTGCGAGCAGCGGCACGGGCATTTTCAGCTGGTGCTCGGCGTGTCGTCGCCGCACGATCCCGCGATTGCGGTCGTGCGCCGCTTGCAGGCCGCTTATCCGCGGCACGACATCGAACTCGCGATCGACACGCGCGTGCATGGCAGCAACCTGAAGGTCAGCAATCTCATCAACATGGCGGAGCGCGCGCGGCACGACGTGATCGTGATCGCCGATAGCGACATCGCCGTCGACGCCGATTATCTCGACAGCGTGGCCGCGCCGCTCGCGGACCCGGGCGTCGGCGTCGTCACCTGTCTTTACGTTGCGCGCGGGGTCGGCGGTTTCTGGCCGCGCGTGGGCGCGCTCTTCATCAACGAATGGTTCGCGCCGTCGGTGCGTGTCGCGCATGCGTTGGGCTCGCGCCGTTTCGGCTTCGGCGCGACGCTCGCGCTGCGGCGCGCGACGCTCGAACGCATCGGCGGCTTCGACGCGCTGAAGAACTGTCTCGCCGACGACTACTGGCTCGCCGAGCACGTGCGCGCACTCGGTCTGCAAACGGTGCTCTCGCATGTGGTGGTCGCGACCGACGTGATCGAGCCGACCTTCGCCGCGCTCTGGCAACGTGAAACGCGCTGGCTGCGCACGATCCGCTCGGTGAATCCGCCCGGTTTCATGTCGTTGCTGATTACGTTTCCGACGCCGTGGCTCCTGACGAGCGCATGGCTGAGCGCGACGTTCGCCGCCCACGCCTGCGTGCACACGCCGTTCGCATCGCAGTACGCCGTGGTTGCGAGCGCGACGGCGAGCGTGGTGTGCCTGGGGGCGCGTTTGCTGCTGCATCTGCGTGCCGCGCGGCGCGAGCGCACCTTCTGGCGCGATCTGCCGCTCGTGCCGCTGCGCGACACCCTGCTCGCGCTGCAATGGCTCGTCAGCGCGTTCGGCTCGCATGTCGTGTGGCGCGGCGCGCGCATGGGACTCGAAACGCCGGCTGCCGAGCGCGGCGGACGGCTTCCCGCCATGGAGCCCTCGGATGGCGGCTAAGCCACGCGGACTGATCGTGACCGCCGACGATTTCGGCTTGCACCCGCGCGTGAACTGCGCGGTCGAGCGCGCGCATCGCGACGGTGTGCTGCGCGCGGCGAGCCTGATGGTCGGCGCGCCGGCCGCGAGCGATGCGATCGAGCGTGCGCGCAGATTGCCGCAGTTGCGCGTGGGTCTGCATCTGGTGCTCGCCGACGGCGCCGCGCTCGCGCCGCGCGCGGAGATCGCCGCGTTGCTCGACGAACACGGTCGCTTCGGCAGCAACATGGTGCGCGACGGTGTGCGGTTTTTCTTTCTGCCGCACGTGCGCAGACAACTCGCGCGCGAAATCCGCGCGCAGTTCGAGGCCTTCGCCGCGAGCGGGCTCACGCTCGATCACGTCAACACGCACAAGCATTTTCATCTGCATCCGACCGTGCTCGGCCTGATCCTCGAGATCGGCCGCGACTACGGCATGAAGGCGATGCGCCTGCCGTTCGAGGCCAATGCGCCGCTGTGGCTGCGGCCGTGGATCGCGCAGGTGAAGAGGCGTCTCGAGCGCGCCGGCATCGCGCATAACGACTACGTGGTCGGGATCGCGGCGAGCGGCCGGATGGACGAAGCGGCATGGCTTGCCGCGCTCGCCGATCTGCCGCATGGCGTCGGCGAGATCTACTGCCACCCGGCGGTCGAAGGCGAGGCGCTGAGCGCCGGCATGCACGACTACCGTCATGCCGACGAATTGCACGCACTGCTGTCGCCGCGGGTGGCCGCCGCGATTCGTGCGCTTGGCGCGCCGGTCGGCGGCTTTGCGGACGTGCTCGCCTGACGCGTCGATGGGGTGGCAATGAAGCGGCCATGAAGCGTCGTGGCGCGGATTCGATGCGGATGCCGCGCGACTCCGGCGCGATATCAACGCACGGCACGGCAGCAGCCAGGTCAGCAGGTACGGCTCGTAGCACGGCACGCCCGGCACGAATGAACCCGGCGCGCCACGTCACCCGGCGACACCTCACACCGTCTGCTTCTTCATCAGCAGCCTCAACAGCGCCGGCAACAGCAACAGCACGAGCGGCAACTGCACGATCAGCCCGGAAATGATCGCGACCGCGAGCGGCTGCTGCATCGCCGAGCCTTGCCCCAAGGCAAATGCGAGCGGCAGCAGCGCGAGAATCGCGGCAATCGTCGTCATCGCGATCGGGCGCAGCCGATTGCGGCCGGCGCTCTGCAGCGCTTCGTGAAACGGCATCTCCTCGTCGCGCACCAGCGCCTGCAATTCCGACACATAGAAGATCGCGACCTCGGTGACGATGCCGACGATCATCGTCATCCCCATCATCGCCGAGATGTTCAGCTCGATGCCGGTGACCCACAGGCCGATGAACACCGCGCCCGCCGCGAGCAGCGGCATCGCCAGCACCGCGAGCGCGACGCGCAGGCGCTCGTAGAGAAACAGCAGCAGGCCGAACACGAGCGCGAGCGCGGCGCCGAACACGGTCAGGAGCCCCTTGAACGCGATCTGCTGTTGCTGATACAGGCCGCCCAGTTCGTAATAGACGCCGGCCGGCAGCAGGTTCGCGTCGCCGAGCGCTTTCTGCACGTCGGCGATCGTCGAGCCGAGATCGCGGCCGTCGATGCGCGCGGTCACCGCGACCATGCGCTTCAGATTCGAGCGGCTGATTTCGGGCTGGCCCGTGACGGTCACGCGATCGGCGACGCGCTTGAGCGCAAACAGATGCCCGTCGGGCGCGCGAATCTGTAACTGGCCCAGTTGCGTATCGGTGAGTTCGCGCGCGCCGCTCACGCGCACCCGCACGCCGACCGTTTTCGGGCCGCTCTGGAACTGCGTCGCGACATTGCCTTCGAGCATGTCGGTGACGGCCTGCGCGATCGCTTGCGGGTCCATGCCCTCGGCCGCCGCGGCAGCGGGCAGGATATGCAGCTCGAGCGCATCGCCGGCCGGGTTGATGCCGTCGTCGACGTCGACGATGCCCTGAATCTGGCCGATACGCGCCGCGACCTTGCGCGCGGTGGCCTGCAGCGTGTTGGTGTCGTCGGAGAAGATCTTGATCTGCACCGGCTGCGGCACGGCCGTCAGGTCGCCGATCAGGTCTTCCATCAGTTGCGCGAGTTCAATGTTGACGCCCGGCACCTGCGTTTCGACCCGCGCGCGGATTTCTTCCATCACGGTCTCGATCGGTTCGCGTTTGCCGGACTTGAGCCGCACGAAGAAGTCGCCCTTGTTCGGTTCGTTCAGATCGCCGCCGAGACCCGCGCCGGTGCGGCGCGAATAGGTCGCGACGTTCGGATTCGCGCGGATGATCTGCTCGATCTGCTTCATGAGCCGGTCCGTTTCGGTGATCGAGGTGCCCGGCTGCGTGTGATAGTCGAGCACGAAGCCGCCTTCGTCCATGCTTGGCATGAAGCCGCTGCCGACGCGCGTGAACGCGAACGCGGCCACCACGACGAGCGGCAGCACGCCGAGCAGCACGAGCGGCGGCCGTGCGATCACGCGCGCGACCAGCGCCGCATAGCGCCGGTTCAGCCACGCGGCGAGGCGTGTTTCCGCATGCTCCTCGGCGTCTTCGGGCCTGAGCCAGTGGTCGCACAGAATCGGCACCGCGAGCCAGGTGACGAGAAACGAAATGAACAGGGCGCTTGCCATCGTCACCGACAGTGCCTTGAAAAACGCGCCCGTCACGCCCGACAGAAACGCGAGCGGCACGAAGATAATCAATGTCGCCGCCGACGAACCCGCGAGCGGCCGCGTGAATTCGAGCGCCGCGGCCATCACGCGGCCATGAAACGCGTGCGCGCCGGCCTCGCGCATGCGCCGCACGATGTGCTCGATCATCACGATGGCGTCGTCGATCACGAGGCCGACCGCGGCGGCCATGCCGCCTAGCGTCATGATGTTGAAGCCCATGCCGAACACGTCGAGCAGCAGGATCGTCGCGGCCATCACGACCGGCACCAGCGCGACCGCGATCGCGGTGATCTTCCCGTTGCGCAGGAAGACGAACAAGGTCAGCGCCGCCAGCACGATGCCGATCAGGATCGCGTCGCGCACGCTGGTGGCCGAGGCGATCACCAGTTCGCTCTGGTCGTACCAGTTCGACAGATGCACGCTTGCGGGCATCTGCGGCCCGAACGCGGCGAGCTTCGCGCGGATCGCGCGCGCCATCGCGACGCTGTTCGCGCCGGGCTGCTGATAGATGTTGAGCAGCACCGCGTCCTGGCCGTCGGCGGTGACGCGCATCCATTGCGGCACGACGCCGGCGCGCACGGTGGCGACGTCGCCGAGGCGGATCTGTGCGCCGTTTGCATTGCCGTTCGCGGAGACCACGACGTTGCGCAGTTCGTCGAGCTGCGTGATCGTCGTGTTGCTGACGACGAGGTAGAGCTTGTCGTGATCCTCGATGCGGCCGTTCGCCATCAGCACGTTGCTTGCGCCGATCGCCTTCGAGACGTCCGCGAGCGACAGCTTGTAGGCGGCGAGGCGCACGGGATCGACCGCGACTTCGAATTCGTCCTGCGCGCCGCCGGTCACCTCGACGCGCGCCACGCCTTCCACCGACGACAGCAGCGGACGCATCTGGAACTGCGCGAGATCGCGCAGCGCCGAGAGCGACTGCTGCGTCGAGGTCAGGCTGTACGCGAGCACCGGAAACACGGTCGGGTCCATGCGCCGCACCTGCATCGTCGTGCCGGGCGGCAGCGTCGCGAGAATTTCGCTGATCGCCGATTGCGCCTGCAAGGTCGCCTGCGCCATGTCGGTGCCCCAGTCGAAGTTCAGCGAGATTTCCGCGGCGCCGCGGCTCGTCGTCGAATCGACGTCGCGCACGTTCGGCACGCGCCGCAGCGCTTCCTCGACCGGCATCGTGACGAGCGTCGCCATCTGCTCGGCGGGGCGGTCGCCGGCATCGAGCGAGACGACCGCGCGCGGAAACGAGACATTCGGAAACAGCGAGATCGGCAGACGGAACGCGGCGAGCGCACCCGCGATCGCAAGCAGCGCGATCACGAAGAGGAGCGAGCGGCGATGCGTCTGCATCCATTGGCCGAAGTTCATCGCGACGCGTCTCCTCCGGTGCGCACCGCCATGCCGTCCGTCAACTCGTAGTTGCCGCTGACCACGAGCCCGAGCGCGGCATCGAGCGAGCCGTCCACGCCATAGTTCGCGCCGTTTTCGACCGCGATCGTCACCGCGACGCGGCGGGCCCTGTTTTGTGGCGTGATCTGGAACACGTACGCGCCGTGGCTATCCTTCAGCACGGCCGCGCGCGGCACGATCCAGTGCGTGCCGGCGCGCGTCGCGACGTCGGCGGCGACGCGCGTGCCGGGGATGAACGGCGTCTGCGCGAGCGGCACGTCCGCGCCGATATTGACCAGTTGCGATTGCGGGTCGATCGCGGCGCCGACGAAGACAACGCGGCCCGTGGCCGTGGTCTGCGCGAGCGCGGCGGAGAGGCCGCGCAAGGTCACGGTGTCGCCGGGATGGATCGCGCCCGCGTCGGCGGGTTCGACGCCGAGCGTGAGGTTCGCGCGGGCGGTTTGCCGGGTGGTTTGTGTATCGCCGGCGCGACCGCTCGCGAGTTGCAGGATCGCCGCGCCGGCCTGCACCTGGTCGCCTTGCGCCGCGGATAGTTGCAGCACTACGCCGTCGAACGGCGCGTTCACGGTCTTGTCGCCGCTCGCGACGCCGGTTTGATGCTGCGCGGCGAGCGCCTGCCGCGCGTCGTCGGCGGCTTTGCTCGCGCTCGCGAGTTGCGAGCGCGTGGCAAGCCCCTTGTCGTAGAGCGATTGCGTGCGTGCGAGCTCGCCCTGTGCGAGCGTCAGCGCGCTCGTCGCCTGGGTGGCGGCCAGCACGGCGGCGGGGTCGGCCTGCACGACGAACAGCGGCGTGCCGCGTCTGACGCTCTGGCCGGCCTGCACGCGCATCTGCAC
>NZ_JAAGPS010000008.1:0-97221 GCF_017105025.1 Paraburkholderia sp. Ac-20336
GCCCATGCCGACCGCGTCGTCGGCCTGCGCGCCGCCGCCGCGCTCCGCCGGCGGCGTGGCGGCGGCGTGATCGGGCCGCAGATCATCGTCCTCGCTGAACGGTGCCGACGAAGCGGGCACGGTATCGGTGTCGATGTCTTCGATGGGATCGGCCGTGAACATCATGCTGTTCGCCTCGCCGGCCGACAATGCCCGCACGCGCGCGACGAGATCGTGCGCGACCGCGATGCTGCGCGCGGTCGAACCGCTCGCGCGGGCTTCGTGCAGCAAATCCTGCGACGCGTGCAATGCCGCCAGCAGCGAATGAACCGCCTCGGTACGGGTCGGCGCTTCGTCCCACAATGTGCGCTCGACGAGCCATGCGAGCCGGTCGCGCCAATGCAGCTTCGGCCAGCGTTGCCGCACGCGTTCGGCCGCGTGCGTGCGCAATGCGCCGATGAACCAGCGCGCGCCCGGATATTCGTCGAGCAGTTGCGCGCAGACGCGACGATCGTCGATCACCTGCGCGAGCTTTGCCGTGATGCCTTGCGGCAGCGCATCGAGTTGCGCGAGCGACGCATGTTTGGCGCGCGCGACGAGCAGATCGAGATAGCCGATCAATACATCGCGCTCGACACCGCCATCGCGTTCGTAATCGGGAATCACGATGCGGCCGGGTTCGACGCGCGGCCCATCGGGACTGAACACGACGGTCACGCCGTATTGCCCGGTCAGCACGCGCGCGACCTTGCCGAGCGTCGATTCGAATGCGAAGCCCTGTGCGTTGCGCGAGGTGGGGGCGGGGTGCCGTGCGTTCATCGCCGCGCTTCCGTGTCGTTCATCCGTGCCGTTCTTCCGTATCGCTTCCGCTCCCGGCGCTCAAACAGCCGGCGCGATGTGATGACGGACGATGCCGCGAATCAGCGCGGCATCCTCGGGCGTTACCTTCGCGTAAATGGCCGGACCCGCCGCGCGCTCCGGATCGCCGGTGCGCAGCATCAGTTCGGCCCAGTCGAGCAGCCGGCGCGTCGAGAAGGCGCTCGACAGGTCTTCGCGCGCGAACGCGGCGCGGCAGTCGGCGGCGATCGCGGCAAGCGTGACGGCGAGCGAGCGCGTCATATACGGCGCGAGCGTGCGCAGCAGCACGTCGGTTTCCTCGGCTGGCGTCAGATAGTCGAGCAGGTAGACGCGCCAGCGATCGAGAAAGGCCTCGTTCATCAGATTCGCGCCCTGGTACAGATGGCGGAACTGGCTCATCGCGCCGACCGCGTTCGCGGTCGCGAAGAGGCGGAACGCCGGATGCGGGGCGACGATCTCGTTGCCTTTCTCCTTCAGCACGAGACGGCCTTGCGGTTCGAGCACGGCGGTCAGCGCGGCGAGAATCGACGGTTCGGCGAAGTCGATTTCATCGACGATCAGCCACAGGCCCTCGCGCATCGCCGTGGGCAGCACGCCGTCGACCCACAGGGTCTCGCCGCCCTTGACGGTCCAGAAGCCGACGAAATCGCCGACCGTCGTCTGTCCGTTCATGTTCGAGCGCAGCACGCCGTGCCGCGCCCGCGCGGCAACCTGTTCGATGAGGCTCGTCTTGCCCGCGCCCGTGTGGCCGATCAGCATCACGCGGCGGTTCTCGACGATGTCGGCCACGATGTCGTTAAAACGCGCCGAAAACAGATAGGCGGGATTCATGCGCGGCACGAGCGGGTGGGGCATGCCGCAAGGGACGTCGACGTCGCCGATGCGCACGGTGTCGTGCGCTTCGGCCTGCGTTGCTGCGTCGGCTTTCCCGGACCCGCGCGACTGCTCCGCCAGCCTCTTCGCGCTGGCCCGCTGCAACTCCGGCATGAAGGCGACGCGCGCCCGCGCATCGGGATCGTTGCCGGCCGCGCCGCTGTCGATCGCAAAACCCTCGCGGCGCCACTTCTTCTGCTTGGCCCGCAGATTTTCCGCATCGACGACGAGATCGATATCGACCCCGCCCGCGCCGTTCCCGTCGTCGACACCGTGTTCGAGGCGATAGGTCTCGGGCCGGTCGGCCACGCTCACGCGCCACCATTCGGCGCCGGTCTGCGTCGCGCGCCGATAGAGGCCGAGGTTTTCGTCCTTGTTTCCGTCTTCGCTTTCAGGCAGGTCGGGCATGCTCATGGCAAAAAATGTCGAATGACAAACGATGTTTTGATTTGGCTCGGGCCGGTTTGCCGACTATCTTATCTTGGGCGGCTTTCGAACGCCTGCGTGTCGCGAATCCGTCCGGTTCTTCCGCTTTCAATACCCAGGCTTTCCGCCGCGAGAGTGCGCCCGTCGTTGAGTGCGCGTGTGCATGTGCGTGTATGAGCGAGCCGAGCTGCGAGGAACGGGTATTGCTTGCCTTCGTCGCGCGCGAGATCGCGATCTGGCGAAGTGCGTACGCGGCAGTGGATATCGCCGCAACGGGGCCGCATGGATGGGAAACCCAGGACGAGGCATGCACATGGCAAGACACAAGGCCGACGTGGCTGACGACGACTTCGAGATTTACGCCAGCTATCATGGAACCGGCGACGGACGTTACATAGGTGGACTGAAGGTCGTCAGAAAGGCTGACCGGAAAGTGCTGTTTCCATTCGACGGCGCGCCGCAGATCGGCCCCTACGCGACCGCCGACGAAGCGCGGCGAGCGGCGATCGACTACGGCCGCGAGATCGTCGCGGCGGATCGCGCGTCGCCGGAGAGTTGAGCGGTTGAGCGACGGGGGCGTGCAATCAGGGCGACCCGCCACGCAACGGCCCATGTTGGCGGCCATGTGAATGCGTGCAGATTCACGCATATCGGCGCATCATCGGTGAGCTTCGCCGCGATTTTTCATACGTGTGCTCCCGTGCGTGAGTTTTCGCGCGCTGTCCCCGGCATGCTTTTGCGCATGTTCCCACGCGAGCTTCCACGTCGATCCCATGCGCCGGTACGCGCGAGCGCCGCACCGTGCGTTCCGGCTGTCCTCCGAATTGCCGAACAAGGAGCGTCCC
Source organism: Paraburkholderia sp. Ac-20336 (assembly GCF_017105025.1). Lineage (NCBI taxonomy): Bacteria > Pseudomonadati > Pseudomonadota > Betaproteobacteria > Burkholderiales > Burkholderiaceae > Paraburkholderia > Paraburkholderia sp. Ac-20336. The sequence continues at coordinate 2,982 of NZ_JAAGPS010000008.1, forward strand.
ATGCAAAACGATCCCGCCCTCGATCAGCTGTGCATCAACACGATCCGCACGCTGTCGATGGACGCCGTGCAGAAAGCCAATTCCGGCCACCCCGGTACGCCGATGGCATTGGCGCCGGTCGCGTACCAGTTGTGGCAACACCATCTGCGCTACGACCCGGACGAACCGTTGTGGCCGAATCGCGACCGCTTCGTGCTGTCGGTCGGGCATGCGTCGATGCTGCTGTATTCGCTGCTGCATCTGGCCAACGTGAAGGCCGTCGACGAGCACGGCCAGCCCACCGGCGGGCCGGCCGTATCGCTCGACGACATCGAGCATTTCCGCCAGCTCGGCAGCAGGACGCCGGGCCACCCCGAATACCGCATGACCACCGGCGTCGAGACGACCACGGGACCGCTCGGCCAGGGGCTCGGCAACAGCGTCGGCATGGCGATGGCCGCGCGCTGGTACGAGAACCGTTTCAACAAGGCCGACGCGCCGCTGTTCGATTACCGCGTCTACGCGCTATGCGGCGACGGCGACATGATGGAAGGCATCTCGCACGAAGCGGCCTCGCTCGCGGGGCATCTGAAGCTGTCGAACCTGATCTGGATTTACGACAGCAATCGCGTGACGATCGAAGGCCATACGGACCTCGCGTATAGCGACGATGTCGAGAGCCGTTTTCGCGGCTATCGCTGGCACACGCTGCACGTCGACGATGCGAACGACACGGCCGCGCTCGAAGCGGCGCTCGTCGAGGCGAAGAGCGTGCAGGACCGGCCGACGCTGATCGTGGTGCATAGCCTGATCGGCTGGGGCGCGCCGCATAAGCAGGACACGGCGGCCGCGCACGGCGAACCGCTCGGCGTCGAAGAAGTCGCGCTCGCGAAGCAAGCCTACGGCTGGCCCGAGGATAAATTCTTCTATGTGCCGGATGGCGTGCACGAACGCTTCGCGCAAGGTTTCGGCGCGCGCGGCAAGGCGGCGCGCGAGCAATGGCAGACGCAATACGAAACCTATAAGAAGACATATCCGGACCTCGCGCGCGAATTCGCGCAGATCGAAGCACATGAATTGCCGCAGGGCTGGGACAGCGACATCCCGAGTTTCGAGGCCGACGCGAAGGGCATCGCCACGCGCGAATCGTCGGGCAAGGTGCTCAATGCGATTGCCGCGCGCGTGCCGTGGCTGCTCGGCGGCGCGGCGGATCTTTCCCCGTCGACGAAAACCAACCTCAAATTCGAGGGCGCGGGCAGTTTCGAAGCGGACGACTATGGCGGCCGCAATCTGCACTTCGGCATTCGCGAGCACGCGATGGGCGCGATCGTGAACGGCCTCGCGCTATCGAATCTGCGGCCGTACGGCTCGACGTTCCTGATTTTCAGCGACTACATGAAGCCGCCGATTCGGCTCTCGGCGATCATGGAAGTGCCGGCCATCTATGTGTTCACGCACGATTCGATCGGCGTCGGCGAGGACGGTCCGACGCATCAGCCGATCGAGCAGCTTGCGTCGTTGCGCGGCGTGCCGGGACTCACGGTGCTGCGCCCCGCCGATGCGAACGAGGCGGCCGAGGCGTGGCGCGTTGCGCTCGCGCATCCGCGCAGGCCGTCGTGTCTGGTGCTGACGCGCCAGCCGCTGCCGACGCTCGACCGCCAGCGCTATGCGGCCGCGAGCGGCGTGCAGCACGGTGCCTATGTAGTCGCCGATGCCCCCGCCGGCGAGAAGCCCGCGGTGATTCTGATGGCGAGCGGCAGCGAAGTTTCGATCTGCGTCGACGTGTAAGAGAAGCTCAAGGGCGAGGGCATCGCGGCGCGCGTGGTGTCGATGCCGTCGTGGGACATCTTCGAGCGCGAGGACCAGGCGTATCGGGAGTCGGTGCTGCCCGCCGATGTCGAAGCACGCGTTGCGGTCGAGCAGGCCGCAGCGCTCGGCTGGGATCGCTACACGGGACGGCTCGGCGCGCAGGTCGTCATGCATACGTTCGGTGCATCGGCGCCGCTGGCCGATCTGAAGAAGAAATTCGGCTTTACGCCGGAACGGGTGTATGGGGTGGCGAAGCAGCAGATCGAGAGGGTAAGGGGTGGAGGGAAGGGGTGATATTGGCAGGTCGGTGCGTAGCAATGCACCGACCAGGTCCAGCAATTTCTGGCCGGGCCGTTATTGAGATTCACCGTTGACCGAGCGTGCTATAAGGTGCCATTTTTTCAGGTACCCGGCAGCGCGTTGCACGCTGACGGTACGGTGGAGATTCGATGAAACGGATAGTCTGGTGTACTGCACGTGTGCTGGCATTCCTCGGCGCGTCGGTAGCCGGCGGTTGGTGGCTGGGAGAACTTCTCTCGCCGTTTTCCTTTGACATACCGTATTGGCTCGATGTCACTATTCGGGCCGGTATGCACCTGGCGGGTGTACCCGACCCGCTTGATCCGGATGACATCGAGACAATCGGCCTTTTTCTGTTATTCCTCACGTACTGCATCGTCGTTGCGGTCGTATTGTCGAGTGCGCTTTTTATGTTGAAACGGCATCTGAAGAAGCATCGTACCGGCTAATCAATTCGCCTGAATCGTCACCATCGGCGCCTTACTGCTCGTATCGGCTTCCGCGAGCGCCATCAGATTCCGTACGACCGTGAACGCGTATTTCGAATCGAAATGCAAGATTTACATGAACCCGAAGCGCCCGATGTGGCGTGTGCGATCTATGCGGCACCGTGTACCGTGTTCACGATGCGTCGACAGCGTTCATGCTGTTGTCGTCGCGTGTTCCATCGAGCGTGCTGCGATACGCGCGCGACTGCATTTCCGCCAGCCGACTCAGCGTGCGCGACAAATCATGCGCGCCTTCGAGCCCGACGAGCGCCGACTCGATCGGTTGATCTGAAGCGATGAACAGCGCGCGCTTGCGATCGTAGACGATGTCGATGAGCCACACGAGCCGCTGCAACGTCTGCGACTGCGCAAGCGCGGCCGTATCCAGATTGTCGACGATGATCCCTTGCCATTGCCCGGCGAGATCGAGGTAGTCGAGGTGCGAACGGCTTGCCACGCAGAGCGGCTCGAAGTCCGCCCACAGCAGCGCATTGCCCGCGGCGCGCGCGGCAAGCGGCCGGCCCGCCGCGCTGAGCGTGACCGGTTCGATACGCGCGTCGCGTTCATGATGCGCGAAGATAGCGCGCAGCGCCGCATGGCTCGTCGCGTCGAGCGGCGCAAAGAAACGCGGTACCTCTGCCGCTTCGCCGCCGAAGCGATAATCGCGCGCGCCATCGAAATGGATGACGGTGAAGCAGCGCTTGATCTGCGCAATGGTCGGCAGGAAACGCTCGTGAAACTCGGGGTCGGGCAGCAGATCGTCGGGTGCGTAGTTCGACGTGAGCACGATGCGCGTGCCGAGGCCGATTGCGGTATCGAGAAAGCGGCCCATCAGGAAGGCATCGGCAATGTCGTGTACATGGAATTCGTCGAAGCACAGCAACTCGATGCCGTCGAGCCATTGCCGCGAGACATCGCCGAGACGGTCGTCGCTGCGCGGCGCATTGACGAGCCGCCGGTTCATCTCGCGCAGAAATTCGTGGAAGTGCAGACGCCGTTTGCGGCACGGCGCGAGTTCGAACACCGTATCGACGACGAGGCTTTTGCCGCGTCCGGGCAGCCCGTGGCAATAGACGCCTTGCGAGGCAAATGCGGACGAAGACCATGCACGCCGAGCCTGCTGCTGTGCGCCGAGCAGGGCCGCGAGCGCGCCGATTGCTTCGCGCTGGCGCGTATCGGGCGTGATGTCGCGAGCGCCGAGCGCGCACGTGATTAACGAAGTCACGCCGAACGTCTTGGCTTCAGTCTGGAGAAATTGCGGCATGTGTATGAGGGCAGGGACGTAGTGGCATGCAACAGACGATGTGCCATAAACCGCATGCAGAAGCGACGAGCAATAAGCGGCATGCAATGGCGTGTCATTCTAACAGCCGCGTCCCGAAGCCCGACTCCCGCGATGGCTCAACCTTCTAATGATCTTTCATTGCCTACGCGCTTGCGCGCAACGGGACAAGCATATGGCGTTTCTCGCTACTGGTTTGTTTGCTTCGCTTAACCAGTACCCTTAGCCCGTTTCTATCTGCGGTTGCGGCGCATCGAGCGGTTCATGACCGAAGCGCTCGTATTGCGAAATCACCTGCGCGCCAAACAGCAGCAGCGTGGCGAGCCATTCGAAGCTCAGCAGGATCACGATCGCCATCGTCAGCGACCCATAGACGAGGCTCACCTGCGAGAGCGTGGCGAAATACCAGACCAGCACGTGCCGCGTGATTTCCCACAATACGCCCGCTACGACGCCGCCGATCAGCGCGTGTTTGATCGAAGGACGCCCGACCGGCATCACGAGATAGATCGAGGTCAGCACGAAGATTTCGCCGGCGAGCCCGAGCACGTACAGCACGATGCGCGAGAAGCCCGCGAGCGGCACGTGCAGGCCGAGCAGTTCGATCCCTTCCGCGCCGATCGTTTCGAGCGCGCTCGACACGCACGTTACGATCAACAGGCCGATGCCGAGACACAGGATGTAGCAGTAAGGCAGCAGCGCCGAGATCAGAAAGTGCCGCCGCTTCACGACGACACGATGCACGAAGATCAGCGACATCGCGTTTTCGAGCACGGTAAACGCGAGCGAACTGAAGAAGATCATCGTGAGCAGCAGTACCCAGCCGATCACTGCGCGATGCTCGAGAAAATTGGCAAGCTCGCGCACGAGCGCATTCGACTGTCCCGGCACGAGCCAGCGCAACAGATGGCCGAGTGCATCGAGCACGAGCGGCTGCGGCACCACGCGCGAGAGCACGATGACGACCAGGATCAGCAGCGGCACGATCGACAGCAGCGCGTAATACGCCACCGCGCCCGCCAGCAGCAGCCCCTGGTTCGCGCGAAAGGCTTTCAGCGTCTGCAACACGAAACGGCCGGGATGTTTGGCGATATACAGCGCATGCTGGTCGAGAAAAAGCGGCATGAAGTCTCGCGATACGGACCGGGGCCGCCGGGTGGCGGCCGCTCCCGGCACGTCTGTTTGCTTTATATACCGTAAGCGGAATATCGTAAGCAGGACCGCGACCCCATGCGCGGCCGCGCCCCGGGAATACAGCTTGCTTATCGCCGTACCGGGCCGGATACCTGTCCGCATATATGAGCCGGCCTATCGTGCGGGATAACCCGCAGAGCGCAAACCCCTAACATGTCGAGCATTTTTTTATCGGCGGCGTCGCTTATGCTGTGGTTATGACCGCTTTATCGATGTGCGCCGCCAAGAGCGCAAGCGGCTTATAAACGACATCCCCTCAATCCGTTTTTAAAACGACATCGTGCCGGGCCCTTGAGCGGGGCGGTCGCACGAGGACAGTGCGTTCGAACGATGGCGCGCATGCGTCTGTCTCGAGCCGTGTCATTTAAACGCCGTAGTGAATTGGCAAGCTGAACCGCATTCCTCGCGGGTATGCGGGCGCGCCGCGTTGGTCGCGGCGTTTGAACGGGGTTAACGGCGAATACAACGATTGCGCAAGGGAGACGGGAGCAGATATTGCCGTGTGGGGCAATGCCCGTCAGAGCGGAATGGAATAAGGCAAGTAAAAATGACGTTCAACGACAGCGTGGATAGCAACGACGACGTGCTCGTGTGGCGGCCGATCCGCTACGCGATGGCCGCGCATCGTCGCGTGCTGGTGGTCGACGACTACCGCGAAGCGGCCGAGGCGTTGCAGATGCTGCTGATCGCCGACGGCTTCGACTGCCGCGCGCTCGATGATCCGTTTGCCGTCTGCGACATGGCGCGCGAATGGCAGCCGTTCGCGGTGGTGCTCGACATCAAGATGCCGGGGCTCGACGGGCTCGAACTCGCGCGCCGGCTGCGCGCTCATTCCCAGACTTCACATATGTTGCTGGTTGCGTGTACGGCATTTGCGTCACGCGAAGACCGCGCGCGCGCGAAAGCCGCCGGCTTCGATGCCCATTGCGCGAAGCCGTTGACGCCCGAGCGTCTGCTGCGCGTGCTCGAATCGGCGGCGGCGCTGCATGTGGCCGGGCCATTGTGAAAGAACGGTTCCGATGAGTTTCCGATTGATCTCCGCTTGATACGGGGCCGCTTTGCCGCGCTCTCGTACCGACTAGACGTTTGACATTTGTCACGCCCGCAGGAGCTTGCGTGAAGCCCGCAGCGCGGCGAGCGAACGGCAGCGCAAATCAGGCATGGTTTCAGGTCTGCAAATTGCTGCATGAGCGGGCCGGCTGCGCGGCGTGGCTGAATGGCCGCATCGCCGTCCGGCCGCCGACGCTGGAATAGCGGCGAAGCCATACGCAACGAATACCAACGCCGCGATAACGTCCCTCGCGTCCACAGGAACCGCTCCTATGTCAAACCCGGCTCACTACTCGACGCGCATTTCGGAAGGCACGCCGTTTCCGCTCGGCGCGACATGGAACGGCAGCGGCGTCAATTTCGCGCTGTTCTCGGCGCATGCGACGAAAGTCGAACTATGCCTGTTCGATGAAACGGGGCAGCACGAAATCGAGCGCATCGAACTGCCCGAGTACACCGACGAGGTATGGCACGTGTTCGTGCCGAATCTGAAACCGGGCGCGGTCTATGGGTATCGCGTGCATGGTCCTTACGAGCCGGAGAACGGCCATCGCTTCAATCCGAACAAGCTGCTGCTCGATCCGTATGCGAAAGCGCACATCGGCGAACTGAAGTGGGCGCCGGAGATTTTCGGCTATACGCTCGACTCGCCGGACGGCGACCTTTCGTTCGACGAACGCGATAGCGCCGCCTTCGTGCCGAAATGCAAGGTGGTCGACGCCAACTTCTCGTGGACGCATCCCGAGCGCAACGCGTTGCCGTGGGAGCGCGTGATTCTTTACGAAACCCACGTGCGCGGCTTGACGAAGCGTCATCCGCAAGTGCCCGAGCATTTGCGCGGCACGTTCGCGGCGCTCGGGCAGCAGGCCGTGCTCGACTACATTCGCGGCCTCGGCGTGACGTCGGTCGAACTGCTGCCGGTCCAGACCTTCGTCAACGACAGCTATCTGCTCGATAAAGGTTTGACGAACTACTGGGGCTACAACACGATCGGCTTCTTCGCGGCCGACCCGCGTTACTTCGCATCGTCGAACGATTCGGTCGGCGAGTTCAAGGAGATGGTCGACCGTTTCCATCAGGCCGACCTCGAAGTGATTCTCGACGTGGTCTACAACCACACGGCCGAAGGCAACGAACGCGGCCCGACGATCTCGTTCAAGGGCATCGACAACGCGTCGTACTACCGTCTGCTGCCCGACGAGGCGCGCTACTACATCAACGATACCGGCACCGGCAACACGCTGAACCTGTCGCATCCGCGCGTGCTGCAGATGGTCACCGACAGCCTGCGCTACTGGGTCACGGAAATGAAGGTCGACGGCTTCCGTTTCGATCTCGCGACGATTCTCGGCCGAGAGACGCATGGCTTCGACGAAGGCGGCGGCTTTCTCGACAGTTGCCGCCAGGACCCGGTGCTCTCCAGCGTGCGGCTGATTGCCGAGCCGTGGGATTGCGGTCCGGGCGGCTATCAGGTGGGCGGTTTTCCGCCGGGCTGGGCCGAATGGAACGACCGCTTTCGCGACACCGTGCGCGAGTACTGGAAGGGCGACGAAGGCAAGGCCGCCGATCTCGCGACACGGCTCACCGCATCGGGCGACAAATTCAATCATCGCGGCCGGCGGCCGTGGGCCAGCGTGAACTTCATCGCCGCGCACGACGGTTTCACGCTCAACGACCTCGTCTCCTACAACGATAAACATAACGAAGCAAATGGTGAAGACAACAAGGACGGCCACTCGGGCAATAAATCCTGGAACATGGGCGTCGAAGGACCGACCGACGACGCCGACATCCGCCAGCAGCGCGAGCGCCAGAAACGCAATCTGCTTGCGACCTTGCTGCTGTCGCAAGGCACGCCGATGCTTCTCGCGGGCGACGAATTCGGCCGCACGCAGCGCGGCAACAACAACGCGTATTGCCAGGACAACGAGATCAGCTGGGTCGATTGGGATGCGATCGACGACGATAGCCGCGCGCTGACCGAATTCGTGCGCAATCTGACCACGCTGCGGCATCGTTTGCCGGTGCTGCGGCGCGGCCGCTTTCTCACCGGCGAGTACAACGAAGCGCTCGACGTGACCGATACGCGCTGGCTGTCGCCCGACGGCACCGACATCGCGCACGAGCAGTGGGACGATCCGCAGATGCGCTGCTTCGGCCTCGTGATCGACGGCCGCGCGCAGGCGAGCGGCATTCGCCGCCTCGCTTCCGATGCGACCTTGCTGCTCGTCCTGAACGCGCATCACGACGTGGTCAATTTCACGCTGCCCGAGATTCCCGAAGGCGAACACTGGACCTGTCTCGTCGATACGAACATGCCGGTGCGTGCGGAACTGCCGCAATTCCGCGCGGGCGACGCCTATCAGGTGACGGGCCGCTCGCTGCTGCTGTTCGCGCTCGAAGCGCCGAGCCGCGCGACGCAGCGCGTGTTCGACCGGCTTGAAGAACAGCTCACGTCCGATGAGGGCGCGTCGGCCGCACCGGGTGCCTGACGCTTCGCCGCGTCGCTTGCGCTTGCGGGAGCCGTGCGGTGGAGCAGGTGAGCATTCGCAAGTAGCAATCCGTGTGCCTGAGCGTGTGCCTGAGCCATCGCCGGACATGGCCCCGAACCGCGAACCCGATCACGCTGCCGACGCGCTTGGGACAAAACGGGGAAGTGCGGTAAATTCCGGAGTAAAACGAATTAGCGAGCGAACAGCAATACGCGAACCGCACCATGCGAATAGCAGGGCGCGAACTGAGGTGCAATGCTTTCTCTCGTCGTATGTCATTTTCATGGAGTGACTGACCGTGCAGCGTGCGGAACGTGTCGCAGTCGATTTTCCGATGCCTTCGCGCAACTTCGCGGCGACGCGGCGCGTGCTGCTGATCGTGCTCGCCGTGTCGATCGTGTTTCCGCTCGTCTGTCTCGCCGGCTATGGCTATTTCGATTACGAGCGCCGCATTGCCGATGCCGACGACGTGATCGACCGGCTCGTGCGCGTGACCGAAGAGCAGGCCGTCAAGGTGCTGGACCTGAACCGGCAGATGGCCTCGCGCATCGTCGATCTGCTCGGCAATTCCGACGACATGCAAATCCGCGCGCAGCAAGCCGGGTTGCATGGGCGCTTGCGCGATATCGGCGGCGATTTTCCGCAAGTGTCGTCGATTGCGCTGGTCGGCGTGAACGGCGATCTGCTCGTATCGAGCCTCGCGTATCCGGCGCCGGCGATGTCGATCGGCCAGCGCGACGACTTTCTCGCCGCGAAGGCGATGCGCCCGCAACCGTATTTTTCGCTGCCGATGTACAGCACGCTCTCGAAGACCGATGTGTTCACGACCGCGATCGGCCGCTCGGACACGAACGGCCAGTTTCTCGGCGTGGTCACGGTGGCGTTGCGCAACGCGTACTTCTCGCGCTTCTACCAGGAACTGACCGACGGCGACCCGGCGCTCGCGCTCGGCCTGTATCGCCAGGACGGCAATCTGCTCGTGCGTTATCCGGCGTGGCCGGCCGGCGTCCGCCAACCGATCCACACCGCGTTTACCGCGGCGTTGCGCGACAAGCAGCTGTTCGGCCACGTGCGTCTGACTTCGACCGCCGACGGCATCGAGCGGCTGGTCGCGTTTCGCCGCGTCGGCGACTATCCGCTCTACGTGCTGAGCGCGTATGCGACGTCGTCGATCATGGCCGCATGGCGCAGCCACTTTCTGACCATCGCCGCACTCACGGCCGTGCCGTGCATCGCGATCTGGCTGCTCGTGGTCTATTCGCTGCGTCAGCTCGAAGGCGAGCGCCGTGCGTGGGAGCGCTGGCAGGGCGAGGTCGCGATGCGGCTTTCCGCCGAAGCGTCGAGCCGGCAACTGCTGCGCATGGGCGCGCTCGGCAACCTGGTTGCAAATATCGCGCACGATTTCAACAATCTGCTGATGGTGGTCTCGGCGAACACCGAGCTGGCGCGGCTCAAGCATTTCAACGATGTCGGGAAGGAAGTACATGCGGTCGCACGCGCGACCGCAGCCGCCGAATCGTTGACGCGGCGTTTGCTGAGCGTCGCGCGCAAGCAACCGCTCAAGCAGGAGCCGGTCGATCTCGTGCACTGGCTGCCCGCGGCCGCACCGCTGATCGACGCGGCGCTCGGCGACACGATCGAGTTTTCGCTCAGGATGCCTGATAACCTGTGGCAGGTGCTGGCCGATCCCACCGACCTCGAATTCGCGATCATGAATCTCGCGGTGAACGCGTCCGATGCGATGCCGCATGGCGGGCGCTTCGTGATCCGCTGTCAGAACAATCGGCTCGTCGGCAGCGACACGCTGCTGCCCGACGGCGAATATGTGCTGATTACCTGCTCCGACGATGGCGAGGGCATGCCCGACGCGGTCGCGCGGCGCGCGTTCGAACCGCTTTTCACGACCAAGCTGCGCGGCTCGGGCACGGGGCTCGGGCTCGCGCAGGTGCTGTCGATGTGCGAGCAGGCGGGCGGCACCGCGAAGATCGACAGCGTGCCGGGCAGCGGCACGGCGGTGCGGCTCTATCTGCCGCGCTATCGCGAGCGTGGCGCAGCGGCCGCGAGCGCCGATGCGCAGCAGCCAGCATTGATGCCCGCCGGCGCCGTGCTGCTCGTCGAGGACAACGAGGACGTTGCGGCGGGCGTGACTGCGGTGCTCGAAACCTTCGGCTGCGAGGTGCGCCACGAACCGACCGCCGATCAGGCGCTCGACGTGCTGAGCGGCGGCGCCCGCTTCGAACTCGTGCTGTCCGACATCCAGATGCCGGGCAAGCTCAACGGCATCGACCTCGCAGAGAGAGTCCGCAGCGCGTGGCCGTCGCAGAAGATCGCACTGATGACCGGTTACGCCGACGAACTCGAACGCGCGCGCCGGCTTGGCGTGGCGATTCTCGCGAAGCCCTTCGATATCGACGAGCTGCATGCGTTGGTGGCGTGCGGGGCGTAGCGGGTTGTATCGGTGCCGGCTGCGCTATATGCTGGCGATAATTTCCTGAAAATTCGATATTCCGTCTTTGATAAATTCTACGGAAATCCGAATTTTATTTTCTCTTTTTTATTTTAATTTATCCGAACATATCAATCAGATTCTCCCTATTTATAATTATATTTCCATATACGCATAAAAGTTGACGCTTGTTTGTAATTCGATTTTCTGATTTGAGTTAATTTCCATTCAATCGGATAAATCGAAGCAACAGGCAATGAATCAGAATACGTTTCGGCTGGTATATAGCCGGATTCGGGGCATGCTGGTCGCCGTGGCCGAAACCGCCAGCGCGGCAGGCAAAGCGGATTCGGGTGAAACCCGTCCTCATCGTCCCGCAGCACAATTCCCGGAAATCTCGCTGTTTGCGCTCAGGCCCGCGGTTTTCGGCGCGCTGCTCGCGTTTGGCGCGGCGCCCGTGCCCGTCGACGCGCAAGTGGTCGGCGCGGGTGCGCATGCGCCAACCGTCATCCAGACGCAGAACGGTTTGCCGCAAGTCAATATCAACAAGCCGGGTGGCGCGGGGGTTTCGGTCAACACGTATTCGCAATTCGACGTGCAAAAGCCGGGCGTGATTCTGAATAACTCGCCGACCATCGTTCAGACGCAGCAGGCGGGGCAGATCAATGGCAATCCGGATCTGTCGCCGGGACAATCGGCGCGGATCATTCTGAATCAGGTCAATAGCAATTCACCGAGTCAATTGCGTGGTTATCTCGAAGTCGCCGGCAATAAAGCGGAAGTGGTGGTGGCGAACGGCTCGGGCATCGTCGTCGATGGCGGCGGCTTCATCAATACGACGCGCGGCATTCTGACGACCGGCACGCCACGGCTCGACGCCAGCGGCAATCTGACCGGCTTCGCGTGGCGGTCGTCGCGGGCGGCAACCTGACGGCGACCACGGTGAACTATATCGACGATCTGACGATCGGCAGCCGCTACACGGTGCGCGGCTTCGACGGCGAAACGATGCTTGCCGCCGAGCGTGGCTTCTTCTGGCGCAATGAATTGCAATGGCCGATCGGTGCCACCGGCCAGTCGCTATACGCAGGTCTCGACTACGGCCATGTGTTCGGCCCGAACGCGGCCTATCTCGCCGGATCGCAACTCGCGGGTGCGGTGATCGGCGTGAAGGGCAGCGTATCGGCAAAGGCGGGCGCGCTTGCCTATGATCTGTTCGCCGGTACGGCGGTCTATAAACCGTCAGGATTTCCAACTACGCGCGTCACGCTCGGCTTTCAGCTGACTTCGCAGTTCTAGGCAATCCGCGGACGCTCACTCTTTCTCCATCCCCGCCTCATACCGTCCCAACGCCGCCGCTCCATTGAGCCGCGCGCGCTTGAGCAGCGCCTGCTGCGCGACCGCCACATTCCCCGCCTGTCCACCCCAGGCCTGCAATGGCGGCTCCTGCAACGCACGCCCATACGAGAAGCTCAAATTCCACGGCAATCGGCCAAGCCGGTTCATCGCATCGAGATTCGCGGTCGCTTCCTCGGGAGATTGCCCGCCCGACAGAAACACGATGCCCGGCACCGCCGCGGGCACCGTGCGCTTGAGCACGCGCACGGTCGCTGCGGCGATCTCCGCCGTCGTCGACGGCTGCGCGTGTTCCGAGCCGGCCAGCACCATGCTCGGCTTCAGCAGGATATGTTCGAGCACCACGCGATGCCGATGCAGCGCATGAAAGACCTCGTGCAGCACGGCCTCGGTCACTTCCGCGCTGCGCCCGATCGTATGCTCGCCGTCCATCAGCACTTCGGGTTCGACGATCGGCACGATGCCGGCTTCCTGGCTGATCGCCGCATAGCGCGCGAGCGAATCGGCGTTCGCCTCGATCGCGAGCCGGCTCGGCAGGCTCGCCGTGATGTTGTAGACCGCGCGCCATTTCGCGAAGCGCGCGCCTTGCCGTTTGTAATCGACGAAGCGTTTGGCGAGGCCGTCGAGCCCTTCGGTGATTTCGTCGCCCGGCGCGAGCGCGAGCGGCACCTTGCCGAGATCGACCTTGATGCCGGGCACGATGCCGTTGGCGGCGGCGACTTGCGGGAACGGCGTACCGTCGTCGGTTTGCTGGCCGAGCGTTTCCGCGTAGAGAATCACGCCGCTCACGAAGTCGCCGAGGCCGGGCGTCGTGAGCAGCAGGTTGCGATAGGCGCGGCGGTTTTCCTCGGTCGATTCGAGGCCGATCGTCCTGAAGCGTTTGGCGATGGTCGGGCCGCTTTCGTCGGCGGCGAGCAGGCCCTTGCCGGGTTGGACCATCGCGTCGACGGTGGCTTGCAGTTCGCTACGGGTATCCATGAGAGGTGCTCCCTTAGGTTGGCTCCGTTCGATCCGGGGTGCGGTGAAGAGGCGGGGACAGTTTCCTTGGCGCGATGCGTGTGCGTCTGTACGAAAAGAATCAGAAAGCCGAAAAAAGGGCGGTCCGTGTCCAAACTGCCAGGCTCAGCCTATCAGGCTTCAGGTTATCCGGCATGGTTGGCGATCGGGCGAGCCAACCGGCCCTCGAACCGTCAGGTCGGCGAACGACCCGACGAACTATCTCGGCGGTCCTCGCATGCCATGTTTGGACCGCGCGAGCGCCGCATCATTCGCCGAGCAGATGTAGCACGATATCGCGAGGCTGCGTATGCCGGCGATGTTCGAACAGATATAACCCTTGCCATGTGCCGAGCACCATCCGTCCGTGTTCGACGGGCACCGACAGTTGCACCTGCGTGAGCGCGGTGCGCAAGTGCGCGGGCATGTCGTCGGGGCCTTCGGTATCGTGCTCGTAGCGCCCGGTGTCTTCGGGCGCGAGGCTCGCGAAGTAGCGTTCGAGATCGCGCTGCACGGACGGGTCGGCATTCTCCTGAATCAGCAGCGAGGCGGACGTATGGCGGCAAAACAGCGTCAGCAAACCGGTCGAGATGCCCTGGTCGGCGACGAAACGGCGCGCTTCATCGGTAAATTCGACGAGCCCGCGACTGCGGGCCTTGATGCTCAGATGGTGAATGGCCTGGCGCATGAGAGACGTGCTATGAACTGGAAACTGGAAACGACAGCAAGCGAATAGCGGAAACGTTGGCCGATCGCGCCTGCCGGCGACGACTGCCCGCGATGAAACAGCGAAGCCAAAGCGCGGAACGGTGCGGCTCGTGAACTGAGCTGAACCATCGAACCCCCAAGAAGGCGAGCGCAATGGCACGACAATACCGCGCCGTATGCACTGCCGCCTCGATGCGCATCAAAGCCGTTCACAGCGCCGCGAACGCGTCCTCGATATCGGCCGCGCTCGTCGGACGCACCACGCGCGCGAGTTCGGCGCCGTTGCGCATCAGCACGAGCGTCGGCCACAGCTTGACCTTGAACGAGCGACCGAGCGCGCGGCCGGGGCCGTCCTCGACCTTCAGGTGCCTGAGCCCGGCGTGCGGCCCGAGCGCCTTCGCAATCGATGCCTGCGCGCCCTGACAATAGCCGCACCAGTTTGTGCCGAATTCGACGACGGTGACGCCCGGCAGCGCGTCGAGTTCGGCGCGCGTGGGGGCTTGCAGGGAATAGGCGGTCGGGGATGTCATGCAGGCTCCGGGTACGGTACGGATGGAGAGATCGCGCGTGCCGCTGGCGCGGTGCTCTTCGCGCCTTGACGACGAATAGGGCGCGAGGCTCGGCGTCGGGATTCGTCAAGCGTAGCAGCTATGCCGCGGGTCGTCATGGAAGGCGGCGCGGGCGGCACGCAGTGCGCTTTCGCTCGGCATTTTGTCGTCATGGCGTGTTAAAAAGCGAAGCGCGTGCCATCGCACCGCCACGCGCCGCCCGCCCTCGCGGGAACGGTTCAGGAGCGAATCGGAAACAAAAATTCAGGAAAGAACATGGAAGCGCGAATTTATCTGCAACGTCCCGGTGCCACGGAAACCGTCGCGGTCGCGACCGGCTTCAGCTGGGGAGCGTGTCTGCTCGGCTTTATCTGGGCGCTGTCGAAGAAAATGTGGTTTGCCGCGTTCGTGATGCTTGCGATCAACCTGATCCTGTTCGCGTTCGGCCTGTGGGGCACAACGGCCGATCTGATCGGACTCGTGCTGTCGGTTGTGTTCGGCATCGCATGCGGTGCGTATGGCAACCGGTGGCATCGCTGGACGCTCGAACAGCGGGGTTATGTCGTGTTGTGAGGTGGGCGGGGAAGGGCACGCCGCTGATGTGGCGAATGCACGCGAAGAACAGCAAGTAGCGGACGCTTCCAAAAACGGCAAATAACGCACGACAAGGACTTCTTCGTTAGACGCACGCATTCGGCGTGGGGCGCTGCGAGAGACGTTACTGGCACCGGGTGGTGCGCAAGGAAAGCGTTCAGGCCATCTGACCGCTCCTATCCCGCGCTCATGCCGGAGGAATCATGGAGACGACCATCCCGAGGAGCAACAGCGCGGGAAGGGCGAGCAGTCCCACCGATTGAAGCGTGCGCACCCAGCGCGTGCTACCCGCATCCTTCCGCAAACCGACCAGGAACGCGACAACGGAGAAGACGCCGATTATCCAGAGCAGATACGCGGCATCTCCGTCAGCCAGCGCCGCCGCCGAGCCCAGAAACGCAGAACTCGCTATCAATGGTTGAACTCCATGAAATTCCAGCGGTAAAGCTCGAAGTATTTCAGGAAATCAGCCCGGGTGGCGCCAGTCGTATTGTTCCTGTCGTCCCAGCCGGTCGAGGCTTGGGTGAATTTCCCGGTTTCGGGCGTCATGCCGGCGGTCATTCCGGCGTATTTGGGACACCCTCCCAAAAGTTTACGCAACCCGCGCTCCGGGTCGATAATGCCCCGGTCGTTCCGGCCCCGAAGCTCGGGGCCTATCGTGCCGTCAGGCGCCTTGCGGCGTTGTCAGGCCCGCTCCACCCGACCTCACCGCCTCCGTGTTGAAAACTTCGCGTTTTTTCAGCCTGCTTTACATCCCTGGCTTCAAGCCGCTGGCCGCCGCCACCCTCATGCTCGGTGTGGCGATGTCGTTCACCGCTCCGTATCTATCGCTGTTCGGCGTCGAGCGCGCCGGCATGACGCCGCTCAGGCTCGGCATCTTCATGACGCTGATCGCCGCAAGCGGCGTGCTCGCGAGCACGCTCGCCGGGCGTTGGAGCGACGCGAGCGGGCGGCATCGGCCGCTGCTGCTGGCGGCGCTCGTCGCGGCCGCGCTCGGTTATCTCTCGCTCTGCGTGGTGCGCGATTACCGGCTGCTGCTCGTGGTCGGCATCGTCTTCATTGGCGCGGGCGGCTCGGCGATCTCGATGGTGTTCTCGTTCAGCCGCGCGGCGCTGCCGGTGCCGGACCCCGCCGAGCGCGTGTTCGCGAGCGCGACGTTGCGGACCATTCTGTCGGCGGCGTGGGTGTTCGGGCCGTCGGTCGGCGCGCTCGTGCTCGCGGCCACCAGCTTCTACGGGCTGTTCCTGTTCGCGGCCGCGAGCTTCGCGACCTGCGCGTTCATCGTCTGGCGCATGCGCGAGCCGCAAAGCCACTTCGGCGATCACACGGTCGAGGACACCGCCGCGGAGCCGTCCGCGTCGATCACCGTGCCGCCGCTGACCGCGCCGGGCGAGGACGCGCACGAAACGCTGCCGACAGCTTCCGCCAACGACATCATGCGCGCGGTGGCCGCGCTGACGCTGCTCGGTCTCGCCGCGAACGCGACGATGATCGTGCTGCCGCTCTACATCGTGCATGGCCTGAACGGCTCGCATCTCGACGTGTCGGTCATGCTCGGCCTCGGCGCGCTGACCGAAATCCCGATGATGCTCGCGCTCGGCGCGAAGTCGTCGTCGCTGCACAAGCCGAACTGGCTCGCCGCGTGCGCGGCGGTGCATGCGGTGTATTTCGTCGCGATGTCGCTGGCGGGCAGCATCAACGTGCTGATCCCGATGCAGATGCTCAACGCGTTCGTGGTCGCCGTGACCTCGTGCCTCGGCATGACCTACGTGCAGGACCTGATGCCGCATGCGCCGGGCCGCGCGACCGCGCTGTTCTTCAACGCGGCGCGGGTCGGCTCGATTCTGTCGGGCGTGCTGTCGGGGCTGCTCGTGCAGGCGTTCAGCTATCGCGGCACGTTCCTGTTCTGCGGCCTGCTCGGGCTGTGCGCGCTCGTGCTGTTCGCGGTGCCGGGGTATCGCTATCCGCTGATGTGGCGCGCGATCCGGCGCTTTGCCGCGGCGCAGTATGCCAGGTGGCTCGCGCGACGCGGGGGGCGCATGCCGGAGCGCAGCGAGTGAAGTGAGTGAAATGATCTAAAAAAGCAACGCCTCGGGCGGTCGCGTCACGCGGAAGCCCTCGCGCTCGCGTAGGCTATGCATAGGTTGTGTCGCGACGCCGAGGTCCCGGCGCGGCCATGTTGTCCGGCACGCGCGCATCGGCGCGACTACAGTGATCGATGTGTCACGATGACGTACCACGGCGCGTGCGTCGTCATGCGACCCGACCGCGGCCAGCGGTCTCCACCATAAAAAAACGGCCGTACGGGGCACGTAACCGCAGCGCCACAGTCAGAAAACCTGTAAATCAGACCCGCAACGCAGCACCTTCCGGAGCGAGATATGCAGCTAGGCATGATTGGATTGGGACGTATGGGCGCCGACATGGTGCGCCGCCTGACGAAGGGCGCTCAGCAATGCGTCGTCTACGACGTGCAGCCGGCGGCGGTGGACCGGCTCAGGCAGGAAGGCATCGCGGGCGAAACCTCGCTCGAAGGTTTCATCGCGCAACTCGACAAGCCGCGCGCCGTGTGGCTGATGGTGCCCGCCGCGGTGGTCGACGAGACGCTCGAAAAACTCGTGCCGCTGCTCGATCCGGGCGACGTCGTGATCGACGGCGGCAACTCCTACTATCACGACGACATCCGCCGCGCGGAAGAACTCGGCGCGCGCGGACTTCATTACGTCGACGTCGGCACGAGCGGCGGCGTGGCCGGCCGCGAGCGCGGCTACTGCCTGATGATCGGCGGCGAGACCGAAATCGTGCAGCGGCTCGAACCGGTCTTTGCGGCGCTCGCACCGGGCGTCGGCGCGGCGCCACCGCCCCCGGGCCGCGCGACGAATCCCGCCAGCAATGCAGTCAATGGCGCGGCCGGGCAAGCCGCCGGCAGCGAAACCCGCCACGCCAGCACTGCCGACCGGGGCTTCCTGCATTGCGGTCCGCACGGCGCGGGGCATTTCGTCAAGATGGTCCACAACGGCATCGAATACGGGATGATGGCCGCCTATGCCGAGGGCCTCAACGTTCTGCGCCACGCCAACGCCGGCCGCCACGCGCGCGAAGCCGATGCGGAAACCTCGCCGTTGCGCCGTCCCGAGCTTTACCAGTACGACCTGAATCTCGCCGAGATCGCCGAAGTGTGGCGGCGCGGCAGCGTGATCGGCTCATGGCTGCTCGATCTGATCGCGGGCTCGCTCGCGGGCGACGCCGAGCTGAAAAACTACGCGGGCCGCGTGTCCGATTCGGGCGAGGGGCGCTGGACCGTCGCGGCCGCGATCGACGAAGGCGTGCCGACGCCGGTGCTGAGCGCCGCGCTGTTCGCGCGTTTCAGCTCGCGCGGCGACGCCGATTTCGCGAACCGCGTGCTGTCGGCGATGCGTCACGATTTCGGCGGCCACGTCGAGAAACCCGCCACGCCGGACGGCGGGCAGAACGGCTAGCGCGCGCTGCAAGCCGGCGACGTGCCCGTCCGCAAACCGTCGGCGAAACGACACCTGAGGACACTTGAGCCGTAGCCTCATGGTGCCATCGGCAAAGCCGATCGGCACAACCCTCGGCAGGATCACCCCGCCCGCGCGACAATGCGCGCGCGAAATCATGGAAAGAAGGAGCCTCAATGCCCGTCACCACCGCCACGCCGCACGACGTCGTGTTTCTGCTCGACTGCGACAACACGCTGCTCGACAACGATCACGTGTTGCAGGACTTGCGCAAACACATGACGCACGAGTTCGGCGAAGAGAACAGCGCGCGTTACTGGGAAATCTTCGAGAACCTGCGCACGGAACTCGGTTACGCCGACTACCTCGGCGCGCTGCAACGCTATCGGACCGAGCATCCGCGCGACACGCGCCTGCTGCTGATGTCCTCGTTCCTGATCGACTATCCGTTTGCGAACCGGCTCTATCCGGGCGCGCTCGACGCGCTGCGGCATCTGGCGACGCGCGGACCGACGGTGATCCTGTCCGACGGCGACGTCGTGTTCCAGCCGCGCAAGGTCGCGCGCTCGGGCCTGTGGGACGAAGTCGACGGACGCGTGCTGATCTACATCCACAAGGAACTGATGCTCGATCAGGTGATGGAGTGCTATCCGGCGCGCCATTACGTGATGGTCGACGACAAGCTGCGGATTCTCAGCGCGATGAAAAAGACCTGGGGCACGAAATTGACGACGGTCTTTCCGCGCCAGGGACACTATGCGTTCGATCCGAAGGAGATCGCGAACAACCCGCCTGCCGACGTGACGGTGGAGCGGATCGGCGAACTGGCGGAGATCGATATCGATACGCTGCTGCGCAGCGCGAAGGCTTAGGTGCGGGTTATCCTGGGCGCGGGCTATGCGCTCATGCCTTCGCGGGCCGGCCGCGAGGCTCGCCGCTAGCCGTGGCCGAACAGCTTGACGACCAGCCCGAACACGCCGATCAGCACGGCAAGCGCGATGCCCGGCAACACGAGCGAGAGGATAAGAACGGTCAGTACTTTGAGTGGACCTTTAGATGTCGACATGGTGGGCTTGATCTGAAACAAGGAGGAGATGGCGAGCATCCGATACCGTGACAATGCGCGGCGGCAATGCATGACAGCCATGCCCGGCGCCTGAAGCACCGGTTGCGCGCGGCACGAAGCCTGTGCAGCTTAATACATTCGCGTCACGCATGGCAGCTTCCGCGCGATTACACCGAATTGCACCAAATTACGCCGGATTGCACCGAACCATGCGACGGCCAGCCTGTCAGATTCCTGACGAGCGCGACCGTGGATCGCCCGCGTGCGCCGCACCGGGCATCCCGTGCCGCCGCGCCGCGCTCTGTCGAATCATGCGTTCGTGTCCGTAGTTCGTGTCCGCCCCGCGATGCACCACGCATGACAGCAACGCGCACCCGAAGCCATATCCGACAGCGCGGCCCACGCCCGCTTCACGCCAGCCGCCGCGCGAACATCCGCTGCAACATCCACCGCAACACCTGCTTCAACACCCGCCAACCTGCTTGCAGTCCTTTTCGAGGAGTGACGCCATGGCCGAAGCAACCTCGCATCCCAATCCGCCGCCAGTTCTGGACGCCGACACGCTGCGCAAGATGGACCGCTACTGGCGCGCCTGCAATTACCTGTCGGTCGGCATGATCTATCTGCGCGACAACCCGCTGCTGCGCGAACCGCTGAAGCCCGAGCACATCAAGAACCGGCTGCTCGGCCACTGGGGCTCGGACGCGGGGCAGAGCTTCGTGCTCGTGCATCTGAACCGCCTGATCCGCCAGCTCGATCTCGACGTGATCTTTCTGTCCGGTCCCGGCCATGGTGCGCCCGCGAGTCTTGCGCACTGCTACCTGGAAGGCCGCTACTCGGAAATCTATCCCGACCGCGGCGAGGACGAAGCCGGCCTGCGGCGCTTCTTCCGGCAATTCTCGTTCCCGGGCGGCATCGGCTCGCATTGCACGCCGGAGACGCCGGGGTCGATCCACGAAGGCGGCGAGCTCGGCTACAGCCTTTCGCATGCCTACGGCGCCGCGTTCGACAACCCCGGGTTGATCGTGACCGCGATGATCGGCGACGGCGAGGCCGAAACCGGTCCGCTCGCCACGTCGTGGCATTCGAACAAATTCCTCAACCCGATCCGCGACGGCGCGGTGCTGCCGGTGCTGCATCTGAACGGCTACAAGATCGCCAATCCGACGCTGCTCGCGCGCATTCCGCGCGAGGAACTCGAAGCGCTGCTGGTCGGCTACGGCCACAAGCCGTATTTCGTCGAAGGCGACGATCCCGACACGATGCATCAGCAGATGGCCGCGACGCTCGAACAGGCGATCGGCGAAATCCGCGCGATCCAGCAGCATGCGCGCCAGAACAACGACCCGACGCGGCCGCGCTGGCCGATGATCGTGCTGCGCTCGCCGAAGGGCTGGACCGGGCCGAAGGAAGTCGACGGCCACAAGGTGGAAGGTTCGTGGCGCGCGCACCAGGTGCCGGTGCTCGATCCGGCGACCAACCGCAAGAGCCTGAAGATCGTCGAGGACTGGATGCGCGGCTACGGCCCCGACACGCTGTTCGACGCCGATGGCCGGCTCGTCGCGGAACTGCGCGCGCTCGCGCCCGACGGCGCGCGCCGCATCAGCGCGAATCCGCATGCGAACGGCGGGCTGCTCTGCAAGGCGCTCGACATGCCGCCGTTTCGCGACTACGCGGTGGACGTGAAGAGGCCCGCCGCCTCGTACATCTCGCCCACCGGCGTGCTCGGCACGTTCCTGCGCGACGTGATGCGCAACAACATGACGAACTTCCGCCTGTTCGGTCCCGATGAAACCGCCAGCAACAAGCTGCAGGCGGTCTACGAGGCGTCGGGCAAGACCTGGCTCGCCGGGATGGAGGAGAGCGACGCCGACGGCGGCGATCTGTCACCCGATGGCCGCGTGATGGAAATGCTCAGCGAACACACGCTCGAAGGCTGGTTCGAAGGCTATACGCTGACCGGCCGCCACGGGCTTTTCGCGACCTACGAGGCGTTCGTCCACGTGATCGACTCGATGTTCAACCAGCACGCGAAGTGGCTCGAAAAAGCCAAGCGCGAACTGGACTGGCGGCAACCGGTGCCGTCGATCAACCTGCTCATCACGTCGCTCGTGTGGCGCCAGGATCACAACGGCTTCACGCACCAGGACCCGGGCTTTCTCGACGTCGTCACGAACAAGAGCCCCGACGTGGTGCGCATCTATCTGCCGCCCGACGCGAACACGCTGCTGAGCGTCGCCGACCACTGCCTGCGTTCGCGCGACTACGTGAACGTGATCGTCTCCGACAAGCAGCCGCATCTGACGTATCTCGACATGAACGCGGCCGTCACGCATTGCACGAAGGGCATCGGCATCTGGGACTGGGCCTCGACCGACCAGGGCGTCGAGCCCGACGTCGTGATCGCCTGCGCGGGCGACATCGCGACGATGGAAGCGCTCGCCGCCGTGCAGATTCTCAAGGAGCGTTTCGCCGCGCTGAAGATCCGCTTCGTCAACGTGGTCGACCTGTTCCGGCTGATGCCCGAGCATGCGCATCCACACGGGCTGTCCGACCGCGATTTCGATTCGCTGTTCACCACGGACAAGCCCGTGATCTTCAACTTCCATTCGTATGCGTCGCTCGTGCACAAGCTCACGTACAACCGCACGAATCACGCGAACCTGCACGTGCACGGCTATCGCGAGAAGGGCAACATCAACACGCCGCTCGAACTCGCGATCATCAACGGCGTGGACCGCTTTACGCTCGCGATCGACGCGATCGACCGCGTGCCGGCGCTGCGCGGCGTCGGCGATCATACGAAGGAGTGGCTGCGCGGGCAGATCATCGAGCATCTCGCATATGCGCACGCCGAGGGCATCGACAAGGAAGACATCCGCAACTGGACGTGGAAAGGCTGAGCGAGGACGCCATGCACACCGACGCTCAGGAGCAGACGATTCTGGTACTCAACAGCGGTTCGTCGTCGCTGAAGTTCGGGCTGTTCGCTCGTGCTGCTCGTGGCACTCATGCCGCCGATACCGCTCATGCCGACGATGACGAAGCGCTGCTGCTCGAAGGCGCGGCCGAAGGCATCGGGCGCGGCGACGGCCGCCTGCGCATCAAGGCGTCCGACGGCCGCGTGCTATTGCAGCAGGAGCAACGACTCGAAACGCAAACCGACGCGCTGCAAAAGCTCTCGCAAATGCTCGCGCAGCAGCATCATGCGCGGCCCGTGGCGGTCGGGCATCGCGTCGTGCATGGCGGTCCGCACCTGCGCACGCACCAGCGGCTTACCGGCGAGGTGCGGCGCCGGTTACGCGAAGCGCTGCACTTCGCGCCGCTGCATATACCGCCGGCGCTCGCGTTGATCGACGAGGCGACGAAAATCTTCGGCGACGCCACGCACTTCGCGTGCTTCGACACGGCGTTCCATGCGACGCTGCCGCCGCGCGCGGCGCAATTCGCGTTGCCGCGCCGTTATGCGGATGCCGGCGTGATCCGCTACGGTTTTCATGGGCTTTCGTACGAATCGCTCGTCGCGCAGTTGGGCGCGGCGTTGCCGCCGCGCGCGGTGTTCGCGCATCTCGGCAACGGGTCGAGCGTCTGCGCGCTGCTCGACGGCCAATCGGTCGATACGTCGATGGGCTTGACGCCGACCGGCGGCATCCCGATGGGCACGCGCTCGGGCGACCTCGATCCCGGCGTGCTGCTGTATCTGATGCGTGCCGAAAAGCTCGATGCCGATGCCCTGGAAACGCTGCTCAATCGCCACAGCGGCCTGGCCGGTTACGCCGATGGCGAGAGCGACATGCAGGCGCTCGAAAAACGCGCGGCCAGCGGCGACGCGCAAGCCGCGCTCGCCATCGATGCGTTCGCGAGCGCGGTGCGCAAGACGATCGGCGGCTATGCGGCGCTGCTTGGCGGGATCGATCTGCTCGTGTTCACGGGCGGCATCGGCGAACACAGCGCGCAGGTGCGGCGGCGCGTGTGCGAGGGACTCGCGTTTCTCGGACTGGCCGAAAATGATCCGAGCGGTCCGAACGACCTGGCGGGAAAGGTGAGGGTGCTGCACACCGAAGAGGAAAAGCAGATCGCGCGGCATTGCCGGGCATTGCTGCGCGACGAAACGGCGCAATCTCCTGGTGCGGGCCCGCGCTAGCGCGTTGCGGCGACGGTGCGATCCGTCACGCCGGTGACGCCGAACAGGCGCGCGACGTCTTCGAGCATCGCGCGCCGCTGGCGCGCGTCCCGCAGTTCGCCGAAAAGCGTCACGTGGCCGCGCTGGACCTTCACGCGCACGGCGTGCGGCGGGACGGCCGCGTCCCATGCAAGACGGCGCGCGGCTTCGGCAGCGATTCGCGCGTCGCTGAGACGGCCGCTTCGGTGGGCGGCGGAGCGCATGGACGGCATGAGTTTTCCACGAAAGAAACGCTGATCCCGCAACACTAGCAGATGCGACGGTTCCTGCTGCGCGTCGCGAACAGGGCACAGACAGGGCACCAGGCGCACACGGTTCGTCGCAATCGCGGGCGGATCGCGGGTATGCTCACGTTTCGTTCCAGAACAGTTCAGGCTCCTCGCACCATGTCCGATCTTCCCATCGACAATCCCTTCCTCGAATCCCTCGGCGTGCGTCTCACGCAATGGCGCGACGGTTACGCGGAACTGCTCATGCCGATCGACGCGAGCAAGCTCAACCGCCAGGGCGTGCTGCAAGGCGGCGCGATCGCGACGCTGCTCGACGCGGCGGCCGGTTACGCGGGGCTCTACGCGCCGCCTGGGCAGCCCCCTCGGCATGGCTTCACGCTGTCGCTGACCACCAACTATCTCGACAAGGGACTCGGCGCGTCGGTCACCGCGAAGGGCTTTCTGGAACGCGCGGGCCGCTCGATCTTCTTTTCGCGCGGCGAGGCCTGGGTGGACGGCCGGCTGCTGATCGCGAGCGCGCAGGGCACGTTCAAGTATGCGAGACGCGCCTGAGGACACGCACCTGGGGAAACGCAGCGGATGAATCGGAGCCGGCGGAATCGACCGAAGCGGGCCGAACCAGGCCGCGCCTCGCCGGGCATCCGGGCCTCACGATTGACGCCGCGCGCCGGTCCGGGCCGTTTATCATAGTGCCCACCCGACCGAACGCGCGGCTAGCAGCAGGGCGCGCGCATCCATCACGAGACCCGGCATTCCCCCATGAACTCCATTCCCGACGCTTCTTCCCGTCCCTCGATCCGCGCGCTGACGGCGCTCGAAGGGCGCGTGCTCGGCGTGCTCGTCGAAAAACAGCACACCGTGCCGGACAGTTATCCGCTTTCGCTGAACGCGCTGACGCTCGGCTGTAATCAGAAGACCGGCCGCGCGCCGGTCATGAACGCGACCGAGGCCGAGGTGATGACCGCCATCGACGGATTAAAGCGTCTGAGCCTCGTGATCGAAGGCAGCAGCAGCCGCGTGCCGCGCTTCGAGCACAACATGAATCGCGTCTACGGTCTGCCGGGGCAGTCGGTCGCACTGTTGACCACGCTGCTGCTGCGCGGTCCGCAAACGGCCGCCGAGCTGCGCCTCAATAGCGCGCGCCTGCATGGTTTCGCCGATATCTCCTCGGTCGAGGCGTTTCTCGACGAACTGGCCGCGAACGATCCGGCGCGCGTCGTCAGGCTGCCGCGCATGGCGGGCGAGCGCGAGCATCGCTGGACGCATCTGCTGTGCGGCGAGGTCAGCGTGAGCGAGGCCGCGCTGTCCGCGGCGGAAGACGACAGCGTGCCACTTTCCGCGTTCGAATCGCTGAAGGCCGAACAGAAGCGCCTTGCCGACGAGGTGAGCCGGCTGCAGGCCGTCGTGCGGCGCATGGCGGGCGAGTTGGGGATCAGCGCCGACGATCTGTGAGCGGCGGGTAAGGAGAACGGTAAAGGCAAGGGCATGCGTCACGCGGCGCCGGCTGCCGCGTTTTCATGCCTTGCCGTCAATTGCCGTGATGCATCGCCTTCAGGTGCCGCCCTCATGGGGCACCTTCATGAGCCACATTCACGCATCGCGCCCGCGCGCCTTGTCCGCGAGCAGCGCGCGTTGCGTGCGATAGAAAACACGCGGCGGCACGTTCGGCGAATCCTCGGCGAGCCGGTCGAGTTCGATGCGGATCGAGGCCAGGTAGTGCGCGTCGCGCGCGTCGGCGTCGCCGGCAAACACCGCTTCGAGCCTGCGCCGCACAGCGCCATAGCGCGCACCGGCCGCGCGATGCTTTTCGGCGCGCCCGGCATAGCGCAGGAACGTCTGCAACGCCGCGGATACCGCGGCCGTCACACTGACGAGCCCGACAAAAATCCTCATCCCGATCGACAACGGCGGCGTACTCAGCGACGCGAACACAGCCGTGCCGACGAATGCGCTCAACACCGTCACGAGCCAGCCGATGCGGCGCTCGCGCGCCGACAGCCGGTCGGCCATGTCGTAATGGCTCATCTGTGATTCGCGCGCGCGGCGAATCCACTTCAGCAGCAGCGCGTTTTCGTCGGCGGGGGGCTCGTAGTCGGGCAGGGTCGTCATGTTGCCGGGGTGGATAATCGTTGCGGCGGTCGCGGTAACGGTGCACGGCCACGCGCAAGGCGGCCCGCACCGCAACGCACGCATCAATCGTAGGAAAACGAACCGCCGAATTTCTCGATGCGCTCCAGCGCCATGCCCGAGCCGCGCACGACGCAGGTCAGCGGCGCCTCGGCGACGAACACCGGCAGGCCGGTCTCTTCGGCGAGCAGGCGGTCGAGGTCGCGCAGCAGCGCGCCGCCGCCCGCCAGCATGATGCCGCGCTCGGCGATGTCGGCACCGAGTTCCGGCGGCGTTTGCTCGAGCGCGATCTTCACGGCCGACACGATCTGGTTCAGCGGATCGGTCAGCGCCTCGAGAATCTCGTTGCTCGACACCGTGAAGCTGCGCGGAATGCCCTCGGACATATTGCGGCCTTTCACTTCCATCTCCATGACCTCGGAGCCCGGAAACGCGGAGCCGATTTCCTTCTTGATCGCCTCGGCGGTCTGCTCGCCGATCAGCATGCCGTAGTTGCGGCGGATGTAGTTGACGATCGCGTCGTCGAACTTGTCGCCGCCGACGCGCACCGAGCCTTTGTAGACGATGCCGCCGAGCGAGATCACACCGACCTCGGTCGTGCCGCCGCCGATGTCGACGACCATCGAGCCGGTCGCATCCGACACCGGCAGGCCCGAGCCGGTCGCGGCGGCCATCGGCTCCTCGATCAGATAGACCTGCGAGGCGCCCGCGCTGTGCGCGGCCTCCTTGATCGCGCGCCGCTCGACCTGGGTCGAGCCGCACGGCACACAGATGATGATGCGCGGCGACGGCGCGAAGAGTCGCGACTCGTGCGCCATCTGGATGAAGCGCTTGATCATCTGCTGGGTGATGTTGAAATCGGCGATCACGCCGTCTTTCATCGGGCGGATCGCCTCGATGTTGCCCGGCACCTTGCCGAGCATCTGCTTCGCCTCGCGGCCGACGGCGAGGATGATCTTCTTGCCGTTCGGGCCGCCTTCCTGGCGGATCGACACGACCGAGGGCTCGTCGAGCACGATGCCCTTGCCGCGCATGTAGATGAGCGTGTTCGACGTGCCGAGGTCGATCGCGAGGTCGTTGGAAAAATAGCCGCGCAGAAAACCGAACATGCGTATTCCTGTCTTTGCGAAGTCGGGCGCGTGAGCGCCGCCGGGAGGCTGTCGGGGTCGGCCGCTTGTGGGCGGCGGGCGGCCCGATCGGGGCGCGCGAGAGGAAGAATAGCAGTTTCGGCCGGCGCGGCGGCATCCTCGCGCCGGCGCACGGCCGATCTGCGGTCCTTATACAACGGCGGTAACGATTACCGCAGGCAACCGCGGCCGCTACCGCCCGCTCGCCGGGCCGAGCCGCCGCGCGATAGCCTCGCATGCCGCGAGCAGCGGCTCGATATAGCTCGTGCGCGCGTCAGCGCGGCGGCGGAACGTCGGCATGCTGATGCTCACGCAGCCGGCCACGCGTCCGTCCGGACCGCGAATCGCCGCGCCGTAGCAGCAGATCGACACCTCGTTTTCCTCGCGGTCTTCCGCGTAGCCGCGTTGCGCGGTAGCGTCGAGTTCGCGGCGAACCGCGTCGAGATCGGTGAGCGTGTGCTCGGTGAAGCGCACGAGCGGCGCGTCCTTCAGCAGCGCCTCGCGTTCGGCCGTGCCGAGCGTCGCCATGTAAGCCTTGCCGACCGAACTCGACGTCAGCGAGACGCGCGTGCCGATGCGCGACGCCATCCGCACCGCGTGCGGGCTTTCGAGTTTTTCGATGTAGACCATCTCGCCCTGGCTCGGCACCGCGAGGTGGATCGTCTCGGCCGTGACGTCGCGTAGTGCCATCAACGCGTCGACCGCGGCGAGCCGCAGGTCCGAGCGCTCCCAGCTATGGCTCGCGAGGTTGATCAGCCGCGGGCCGAGGCCGAACGTGCTACCGCTGCCCGTCGCGACGATCAGCCCCTCGGCCTGCAACGCGGCCACGATGCGATGCACGGTCGGACGCGGATAGCCGCTTGCCGCGCTCAGCTTCGCGACGTTGGGCGGCGTCTGCGCATCGGCGATCAGTTGCAACACCGCGATGAACTTCGAGAATGCGGCCGCGCCGGCCACGGCTTTGCTGTCGGCTTTGTCGTCAGCGCCGACGCCGATTTTTCCGGCGACGGCGTCGGCCGCGGCGGCGCGCGTGGCGGGACGGGAGCCCGGCTTTGAGGCGGGATTTGAACCCGGCTTTGAACCCGGCTTCGAAGCGGTTTTTGCCACGGCCTTCGAGGCGGTTTTTGCAGCAGGTCTGGACACGTTTTTTGCAGCGGAAGTCGGCATCGGACAGGAGCAGGGCGCGGGGAGGCCATTATGCCTTCATTCGCGCGGCCGAACGATCGCGACGCCGCTTTACGCCGTCACGCGACGAGGTAGCCGCCGTCGACCGCGACGATCGCGCCCGTCATGAACGACGCCGCCGGCGTGCAGAGAAACACCGCAATCTGCGCGACCTCGTCGGGCGTACCCCAGCGGCGCAGCGGCGTGCGCTCGAGAATCGCCTGCGAGCGGCCGTCGTCGCTCTGCAGCGCCTCGGTGAGCGGCGTCGCGATCCAGCCCGGCGCGATCGCATTGACGCGGATGCCGTCGGCCGCGTAGGCGAGCGCGAGCGACTTGGTCAACTGCGCGACCGCGCCCTTGCTCGCGCTGTAGGCGGGCACGAGACCGCCGCCGAAAAAGCTCAGCATCGACGCGGTGTTTACGATGCAGCCGCCCGACGCCTTCAGCAAGGCGCGCGCGGCCGTGCAGACGCGCATCGTGCCATGCAGGTTGATGTCCATCACGCGCTCGAACACGTCGATCCGATGCTCGTCGCCACGGCTGATGACGCCCGCGCAATTGACCACGATGTCGAGACGTTCGAACGCGTGCAGCGCAGCGGCAATGTCGTCGTCCGAACGCACGTCGAGCGTGACGCGCCAGACCGCGCGGTTCAATGCGTCCGGCGCGCCTTCGGGCAACGGCACACCGGCTGCCACGACGTGTGCGCCGAGTTGCGCGAGCGCATTCGCGATTGCCGCGCCGATGCCGGAAAAACCGCCCGTCACGAATGCGGTCTTGCCTTCGAGTAGATCGTTCTGGAATGTCATGTGAGTCGCAGCTTCTGGAGGGTGGTCGGGCGAAGGTTCAGGTCGGTTGCGTTTCGATCGAACCGGACAGCGGCGCGGGCGCCACTTCCCTGACGACGAACAGGTAGACGAGCGCCGCGGCGAACGCGACGCCCGCGCTGATCAGCAGCGCATTGACGAACGAGTGCGTCTGATCGACGACGATGCCCGTGATGACCGGCGCGAACGAGCCGCCCAGATAGCCGCCGAAGTTTTGCATGCTGCCGAGCGACGCCACCAGATGGCGCGGCGCCGCGACGCTGACGAGCGCCCACGCGCTGCCGCTCGACAGGTTGACGAACAGCATCGCGAGCGACACGTAGACGATGGCGAGCGTCGTGCTCGGCGTGTACGCGGCCGGCACCGTGAACGCCGCGGCGCCGACGAGGCCGATGCACAGCGGCCACTTGCGACTGCGGATCGGCGCCATGCCGCGCTTGAGCAGGGCGTCGGCGATATAGCCGCTGCTCGCCATGCCGATCGTACCGAAGATATACGGAATCGACACGAGCCAGCCGGTGTGCGCAATGCTCAGATGCCGCTCGTTCTCGAGATAGCCCGGCAGCCACGTCAGATACAGCCACACCATGTAGATCACGCCCATGAAGCCGAAAATCATGCCCCACGTGTTGCGCAGCTTGAAGAGCGCGCCCCATTCGGCCCAGCTCAGACCCTGCGGATTTTCCGCGACGTTGGCGCCTTCGTTGAGGTGCGCGGTTTCTTCTTCGGTCAGCGCGATTTCGCTGCGATTGCGATAGACCATGTACCACGCCACCGCGACGATAACGCCGAGCACACCCATGATGACGAACATCGTTCGCCATCCGAAAGAAAGCATCAGCACGGTGAGCAGCGGCGGCGCGATCATCGGCGCGACGGTCGACGAGGAAATGAACGTGCCGATCGGTGCGCCGCGTTCGCGCACCGCGAACCATTCGTTGACGACCTTCGCGCCGGCGGGAAAGAGCGGCGCCTCGGCCACGCCGAGCACGACGCGCGCGCTCAGGAAGTGATTGAGCGTCTGAATGAAGCCGCCCGCGACCTGCGCGACCGACCATACGAGCATGCCGAGCCCGAGCATCACACGCGAGCCGAAACGATCGAGCAGTGCGCCGACCGGCAACTGCGCGAACGCGTACGAAAGAGAAAACGCGGACAGCAGCAAACCCATCTGCGAGGCCGACAGATGCAGTTCCTCGCTCACCAGATGATTCGCGATCGACAGCGTGCTGCGATCGAGATAGTTGACGATGCCCGCAACCGTCAGGAAGACGACCGCGACCACCTGGATCCGTTTCAGACGCTGTGACTTCTGAAGCATGTTTGTCTCCTGCGCAAGGTGTCCTGCCGATGTAGGAATGGTGCTGCCATGCCGCGGTTTTTCTACAAGATTTTTCTGCAAGCTCGCCGGTGGGCGTCAATAGGTCGAGCGCCCTCCCGACAGATCGAAGATCGCACCCGTGCTGAACGAGCAGGAATCCGAACAAAGCCACAGCACGAGTTGCGCGACTTCTTCGACGGTGCCGAGCCGCTTCATCGGGCTCTTGTCGATCATCGTTTGCACGTGTTGCGGCGACATCTGTTCGAGCAGGGTGGTTTGCACCGCGGCGGGTGCGATGCCGTTCACGAGAATGCCGGTCTGCGCGAGCTCCTTGCCGAGCGATTTGGTCATCGCGATCACGCCGGCTTTCGCCGCGCTATAGGCGGACGCATTCGGCGTGCCTTCCTTGCCCGCAAGCGATGCAACATTGACGATGCGCCCGGCGTTCGCGCGCCGCATCGCCGGCACGACGAAGCGGCTCACGTGATAGGTGCCGAGCAGGTTCACGTCGATCACGCGCTGCCATTCGAGCGGATCGTATTCGTCGAGCGGCAGCGTCGGCCCCGCGAAACCCGCGTTGTTGACGAGGTAATCGATGCGGCCGTAAGCGTCGAGCGTCGCGGCGAGCGCGGCCTCGATCGACGCGGGCTGCGTGATGTCGACCTCGAAGTGGCGAGGCACATCGGGCGTGTCCTCGGCGCCCGGCACGCGGTCCCAGTTGAGCGCTACCGCGCCATCGCGCGCGAAAGCCTCGCAGATCGCGCGGCCAATGCCGGTGGCCGCGCCGGTCACGACCGCGATGCGCCCGGAGAAATCGTATCGGGCGGCGCGGGTACGCATGGCGGGCGCGCTCATCGGATGAACTGGTCGACGTAGTCCTCGCCGAGACCGACCGCCGCGTAGTGCTTGCGGCACATGTCGATCTTCGTGAACACGTCCTCGTAGCCGGTGTAGTTGCCGTACGGGTCGCAATAGAACATCACGCCGTTGACCTGAAAATACGTGATCATTTCCTCGACGTCGTCGGGCACGTAGAGCGTATGCGTTTCGCCCGGCGGCTCGTATACGTAGCTGCCTTCGGTGGCGACCCAGTCGTGCTCCAGGTAACGCCAGCGGCCCTTGAGCACCATGCCGTGCACGCTCTGCGGATGACGATGACGGCTCAGCACGCCCGACTTGCGCACGCGCAGCAGATTCATCCAGTAACCCTGCGACGCATTCAGACACAGCGGCCGGAACGACACGTTTTCGGCTTGCGGCACCCACACGCGCTCATCGGTCGGAATGGCGAAGGGCACGACGATTTCCTGCTGCGCTTCCTTGGGGAACGGCAACTGGTACGGCGTCATCTCGGAGCGATTGGCCTCGGGCATGGGAGTTCCTTGTGAAATTACCGAATGTCCACAATGTGGATATTAAGTCCACGATATGGCTATTATCGGAACCGCTTCCGGTGAGGTCAATCCTGGGGAAATCACGGGGGCCGAGATGAAAAAGCGCGGAAAAAAGACCTGCGCAATCCTCGCCGCAAACGCGTGTGATGTACGGATAAGCCTGCAAAACAGGACTCGCGATCGCCTTCTGCGGTGCTTTCAGATCGCTCACTATCTTTAAGACTGCTTTAAGTGGGGGCCACTACATTACGCATCCACCTCGTAACCCATCGCAACAATCTCCCACTATGACCACCAAGAAATATTGGCGCGGCAGCGCGGCAGTCTGCGTCGTACTCGCGATCGGCGGCGCCTATACGCTTAGCCATCGCAATGCCGATGCATCCGTCAGCGATGCGCAAGGCCCGGTGTCATCGCTGCGCGCGGCATCGGACATCATCGGGTCCCGTTCGTCCGCGCCGGACTTCTCCGGCATCGTGTCGCGCTATAGCCCGGCGGTCGTGCATATCGGCGTGAAAGAGGCCGCGTCCGTCGATGAAAACGGCGAACGCAAAAGCGGTGGCGAAGCGCTCGGTTCGGGCTTCATCATCAGCCAGGACGGGTACATCCTGACCAACAACCATGTCGTCGACGGCGCGAGCAGCGTGAGCGTGAAACTCACGGACGGCCGCGAATTCCGCGCCCGTGTGATCGGCAAGGACAAGACCACCGACGTCGCCGTGGTGAAGATCGAAGCAACGAATCTGCCGACCGTGAAGATCGGCAATCCCGACAACAGCAAGGTCGGCGAATGGGTGGTGGCAATCGGCTCGCCGTACGGCTTCGACAGCACGGTGACCTCGGGCATCATCAGCGCGAAATCGCGCTCCTTCTCGGACGACAGTCCTATCCCCTTTATCCAGACCGACGTGCCGGTCAATCCCGGTAACTCGGGTGGTCCGCTGTTCAATCTGAACGGCGAAGTGATCGGCATCAACTCGATGATCTATTCTCGCACCGGCGGCTTCCAGGGCCTGTCGTTCGCGATTCCGATCGACGCGGCCATGCACGTGAAAGACCAGCTCGTGAGTACCGGTCACGTGACTCGCGGCCGTATCGGCGTGGGCGTGCAGCCGCTCAGCGCCGAGCAGGCGAAGAAGCTCGGCCTCGATTCGGCGGCCGGCGCGCTGGTCGGCTCGGTCGATCCGAGCGGCCCCGCACAGGCGGCCGGCTTGCGGCAGGGCGACGTGATCGTCGCCGTGAACGGCAAGCGGATCGGCAACACGACCGAACTGGTCGGGCAGGTCGCGCAACTGTCGCCCGGTACCGACGCGACGCTCAACGTATGGCGCAATGGCGGCGAGCGCAAGCTGTCGATCACGGTGGGCGCGCAGTCGTCCGACGTGGCGTCGGCCGAACCGCGCATGCAGCAGGAGCCTCGGCAGCAACAGGGCCGTCCGCGTCTCGGCGTGGCCGTGCGTCCGCTCAGCGAAGACGAGCAGCAGGAAGCGTCGTTGCCGGGTGGCGTGATCGTGCAACAGGCCACAGGCCCAGCCGCCGAGGCCGGCATCGAGGAGGGCGACATCATCGTTGCGGTCGACGGCAAAGTGATTCACGGCGTCGAGCAACTGAAGCGCATGATCGCCCAGGCCGACGACAGTGTGTCCCTCACCGTCGTGCGCAATGGCGAAGAAGCATCGGTCGACGTCACGCTCGGCTGACCGGTTTGACCCTCCGGCGCAATGCCGGCGGCGGGCACGACGCCCAGGAAGCGCGCGTGCCTCGATCAATTGGGCGGATGCGCTCCGTTCACCTGTGAGGTTCGCTGCGACGTGCCTTGCACCGTAGTGGGCGGCACGTCGCCTGACGCATCAGGCGTACGAGGCGCATCGGGGCCGCCACCCAGTGCAACATACAGCGATACGCCATTCTGCAAAGCGGTCGCGCGCGACTGGATCAGTTGCTGCTCGGCCGAGAACAGATTGCGGCGCGCGTCCACGACCTCGAGATAGATCGAGATCCCGTTCTCATAGCGCAATTCGGCTGTTTCGGCGAGTTGCCGCTGCGCCTCGACGGCCTGCTCCTGCGCCGCGATCTGTTCCTTGTAGCGCTGCCGTCCGATCAATGCATCGGATACCTCACGAAATGCGTTCTGCACGGTGCGCTGGTAATCGGCCACCAGTTCGTCGCGCCGTGCGCGCGCCTGCGCCAGTTGCGCCTGACGTTGACCCGCATCGAAAATCGGCATGCCGACGAGCGCACCGACCGACCACGCCTGCTTGCCGGGCACGAACAGGTCGCCGAGTTCCGGCGACACGTAGCCGAAGCTGCCCGTCAACGCGATACGCGGGAAGAAGTTCGCGCGCGCCGCGCCGATATCGGCATCCGCCGCGCGCAGTTGCTGCTCGGCCTGCTGGATGTCGGGACGATTGACGAGCAGCCCGGACGGCAACCCCGGGTCGAGGTCGCCGAACTGCCTCGCGTCGGCGATCGGCGTTGCGAGCGGCAGCGTATCGCCAAGCGGTCCGCCGACCAGCACTTCAAGCAGATTGCGCTGCTGCGCGGTGGTCCGCTGCAACTCCGCGAGCTGCGTCTGCGCTTGCGTGACGAGCACGGCGGCCTGTTCGTAATCGACCGTCGACGTAACGCCCGCATCGAGCCGCAGCTTCGCGACATCGAGCGCATAGCGGCGCGTTTCGAGCGTACGCTGCGCGAGTTCGACGCCTTCTTCGCCCGAGCGGATCGCGTAGTAGTTCGCCGCGACGTTGCCGATCAGCGACAGACGAAACGCGCGTTGCGCCTCGACGCTCGCGAGATATCGGCGGCGGGCCGCCTCGCTCATGTTGCGCACGCGTCCCCAGAAGTCGAGTTCGAACGACGTCACCACGGCTTGCACGTTGTACTGATTGAATTTGACCGATACGTCGGTGTTGTCGAACTCGGGGTCGATCGAGCCGAGCGGAGCCTTGGTGCGCGTGGCGCTCGCGTTGGCATTGACGTGCGGCAAACGCGCGGCGTTCTGGATGCGATAAAACGCCTGCGCCTGCTCGATGCGCGCCATCGACGCCGCGAGATCGCGGTTGTGCTGCAACGCCGCCTCGATCAGTTGCTTCAGTTGCGGGTCGGCGAAAAAGGTCTGCCAGTCGATCTCGCTGGCAAGATGCGCGGTGGCCGGATTGACCGTCTCCATCATGTCGAAGTGATCGGCAATCGGCAGATCGGGCTGCTGATACCTCGGCGCAAAATTGCAGGCGGCCAGCGAACAGCAGAAAAGCGGAAGCATCAGGCGCGTAGGCAAGTTCCTGTAGGGTCGCTTACGCATCGCGTGACCCTCCGCTTAATTCTCCGGCTCCCGGCACGGGTGCCGACGCGGGTGTCGGAGAATCGTCGTCGTCGAGATCGACAGGCCGTTTCTTGCGGCTCAGCCAGTGGCGCGTAGCCACATAGAACAGCGGCGTGAAGAAGATGCCGAACAGCGTCGCCGTCAACATGCTGCCCATCACGCCGGTGCCGACCGCGCGCCGGCTCGCCGCGCCCGCGCCGGTCGCGAGCACGAGCGGCAGCATGCCGAGCACGAACGTGACGCTTGTCATCAGGATTGGACGCAGGCGCTGTTGTGCGCCGTTCTTCGCGGCCGTCATCGCATCCGTTCCTTCGGATTCCTCCTTGATGGCGAACTCCACGATCAGAATCGCGTTCTTCGCCGCGAGCCCGATGATCGTCACCAGCCCGATGTTGAAGTACACGTCCGCGGAAAGGCCGCGCAGCATCGTCAGCAGCACCGCGCCGATCACGCCGAACGGAATGATCAGCAGCACCGCCACCGGAATCGCCCAGCTCTCGTAGAGCGCCGCGAGCAGCAGGAACACGACCACGAGCGAGAGCCCGAGCAGCATGCCGATCTGGCCGGCCGCCTGTTTCTCCTCGAAGGCGGTGCCGGTCCATTCGTAGGTGAGATTGCCGGTCAGCACGTGCGAGGCGATACGCTCCATCTCGGCGATCGCCGCGCCGCTCGAACGGCCCGCAGCGGCCTGGCCCGACAGCGTCGCGGAGGGAAAGCCGTTATAGCGTTCGAGCTGCTGCGGCCCGGAAATCCAGCGCACGCGCGTGAACGCCGAGAACGGCACCATTTCGCCGCGGTTGTTGCGCAGGCGCAGCGAGGTCACGTCCTCGGCGCGCATGCGCTGCTCGGCATCCGCTTGCAGCAGCACGCGCAGTACATTGCCCTCGAATACGAAGTCGTTCACGTAGTTCGAACCGAACGTCAGCGCGAGCGCCTGATTGACCTGGCCGATCTGCAAACCGAGCGCGCGCGCCTTCACGCGATCGATATCGACGTAAAGCTGCGGCGCTTCGGGCATGCCCTCGGTACGCACGCCTGCGAGCAGGGGACTTTGCGATGCCTCGATCATCATGCGCCGCGCGGCCTGCTGCAGCGCTTCGCCGCCAACGCCGCTGCGGTCCTGGATCTTCATCGTGAAGCCGGTTGCATTGCCGAGCGATGGAATCGGCGGCGGATCGAGCGCGAAGATGACGGCCTCGGGAATCTGCCGGAACGCGGCATTTGCGCGGCGCACGAGCGCGCTGGCCGAATTCGCCTCGCCGGAGCGTTCGTTCCAGGGCTTCAGATCGACGAACGACATCGCCGCCGATTGCCCCTGGCCGAAGAAGCTGAAGCCGGTTACCGAAGCGACGTTGCGCACCTGCGGCTGTTGCCGCAAGAACGCCTCGACCTGATCGACCGCGCGTTGCGTGCGCTGCTCGGTGGAACCCGGCGCGCCGGTATACGTGACGAAGATATGCCCCTGATCCTCGGTCGGCAGAAAACCGGTCGGCAGGCGTACGAAGAAATACGCGGTGATTACGCAGGCCGCGACGAACACGAGCAGCCAGCGCAACGGCGAGCGCAGCATCGAATCGACGCCGCCGATATAGCGGCCGGTGCCCGCGTCGAGACCGCGATTGAAGCCGTCGAATACCCGCTGCAGTAGACGCGAGGCCGCGTTTTTCGGCGGCCCGCTGGCCTCTTCGCTGCGCAGCAGTGCCGCGCACAAGGCCGCGCCGAGCGTGAGCGCCAGCAGCGTCGAGAGCGTGATCGACACGGCCAGCGTGACCGAGAACTGCCGGTAGATGCCGCCCGTCGAGCCGGGGAAAAACGCCATCGGAATGAACACGGCGACGAGCACGAGCGTACTCGCGATCGCCGCGCCCGAAATCTGGCCGATCGCCTTGACGGTCGCGCGCGGCGCGCTGAGTTTTTCCTCGCGCATGATGCGCGCAACGTTTTCGACGACGACGATCGCATCGTCGTTGAGGATACCGATCGCGACGACCATGCCGAACAGCGACAGGATGTTGATCGACAGCCCGAACAGATAGAGCCCCGCGCAGGTGCCGATCAGTGCGATCGGCACGACGATCGTGGGAATCACGGTCGCGCGCCAGTCCTGCAGGAACAGGAACACGACGACGGTCACGAGCAGCAGCGCCTCGACCATCGTCTGCATGACGCCGTGCACGGAAGTCGTGATGAACGGCGTGGTGTCGAACGGCACGGTCCACGTCATGCCGCGCGGAAAGGTCGGCTCCAGCTCGGTCATGCGCTGGCGCACCGCCCTGGCAACCGCAAGTGCATTGGCACCGCTCGCAAGCTGGATCGCGATGCCGGCCGACGCCTTGCCGTTCACGGTCAGCCGGTTGCCGTAGCTGTCGTTGCCGAGTTCGACGCGAGCGACGTCGCCGAGGCGCACGGTCGAACCGTCCGGATTGGCGCGCACGATGACCTCGCGGAACTGCTCGGGCGTCGAGAAGCGGCTTTGCGTGACGATCTGTGCAGTGAATTCGGAGCCCGGCGCGATCGGCTGGTCGCCGAGGCCACCGCCCGCGGTCTGACTGTTCTGTTCCTGGACCGCCTGCAACACCTCGCTCGCGGAGAGACCGAAGCCCGCGAGCTTGCGCGGATCGAGCCAGATTCGCATCGCGTACGACGAGCCGAAAAGCTGCACGTCGCCGACGCCGTCGATGCGGCGCAACTCGTTGACGATATTGTTCGACGCAAAGTTGCCCATCGCGACCGCGTTGGTGGCGCCGTCGGTCGCCTGCAGCGCGAGCAGCATCAGGAAGCCGGATGAAGCCTTGGTCACGCTCACGCCGATCTGCCGGACTTCGAGCGGCAGACGCGGCTCGACACGGCTCAGGCGGTCCTGCACCTGGCTGCGCGCGATGTCGAGATTGGTGCCGGGCTTGAGCACGACCGTGATCTGCATCGTGCCGTTGGCGCGGCTCACCGACGACATGTAGAGAAAATTCTCGATGCCGTTCATCTCGTCCTCGATGATCGAGGTGACAGTGCGTTCGAGCGTGCGCGCATCGGCGCCGCTGAAGACCGCCGAGATGCTCAGCGATGGCGGGGCAACATCGGGATACTGCTCGACCGGCAGCAGCGCAACCGCGATCCCGCCGAACAGCACCGTGAAGAGGGCGATGACCCACGCGAAGACCGGACGGGCGACGAAGAATCGATTCATCGGCGGGCCCGTCAGTGCGTGATCGAAGCGGCGGCGGGATGGGCGGCCGGAGGGTCCGCGGCTGCGGCCGACGCTGGTGGCCCGTCGCTTACGGGCCGTGCCTCGACGCGCTGACCCGGCTGCACCTTCTGCCAGCCATCGACGATCAGACGCTCGCCGGCCTTGAGCCCATCGCGCACGGTCCAGCGGCCTTCGCCCTGTTCGCCGAGATCGACGTTGCGGCGAACCACGGTGCCGTCGTCGGCCACGAGCGCGACGCTCGCCACGCCGTTATCGAGCTGCACCGCGCGCTCGGGAATGCGGATGCCGCGCAGATTGCCCGCCGCGATGATGCGCCCGCGCACGAACTGCCCCGGCAATAGCGTGCGCGCAGGATTGGCGAATTGCGCGCGCACGGTCTGCGTGCCGGTGGACGGATCGACGACGAGATCGGCGAAGTCGAGAAAGCCGCGCTCGCTGTAGACCTGGCCGTTGGCGAGAATCAGTTGCACCTCGACGTGCTTCATGTCGGTCGGCTTGCGCGCGCCCGACTGGATCTGCTGCTCGATGTCGAGCGTTGCCGTGTTCGACTGCGTGAACACGGCGTTGATCGGCGTAAGCTGATTGACCTGGGTGAGCAGGGTGGCCGCGCCCGCGCTCACCAGCGCGCCTTCGGTGACGAGCGCGCGGCCCGCGCGCCCGGCGATCGGCGTGCGCACGATGCAGCGGTCGAGCCGTAGCTGCGCCAGCGAAACGGCTGCCCGAGCATCGGCAACGTTGGCCTGGGCCTGCTGCTGCGTCGCGAGCGCGGCGTCGTATTCCTGCGCACTCACCGCATGGCGGCCGACGAGCAGCTTGAAACGATCGACAACCGAGGCTGCGTTGTCGCGTACGGCGGTCGCACGCGCGAGTGCCGCCTGCGCCTGCTGCAATTGCGCGCGATAGTCGCTGGGGTCGATCTGGAACAGCGGCGCGTTGGCCGCGAGATCCGTGCCTTCCTGGTAGAGCGTGCGCTGAACGATACCGTCGACGCGCGCGCGAATCTCCGCGGTGCGCACCGCCTCGATACGGCCGGGCAGTTCGACCACATCGGCGACAGGCGTAGTCGAGATCGTTTCGACGAGCACGGGGAGCGGCGGCATCGATGCGGCGGTGGGGGCTTCCTGCCGGTCGTTGCAACCGGCAACGAGTAGCGGCAAACCCGCGATCAGAAGCAGTACGGCACGACTACGCAGACGGTATGCGGAGCAGAGCAAGAGAGACTCCTCGTGAAGGCACTACTCTTTTTTACGCGTGAGATCGACTACGGTTTAACGGCGTTATGCTTGATTGCGCCAGGCGCTATTGAACAGCAGGCGGACACGACAATGCCCGAAAAGATTTCCGTTGATCGTACATTGTCTGGATAACTTGTCAATTTATTTTGGGTGTTGCGAGTTGAATGAACTCGCAACAGGAGAGATGTCATTGAATTCACAATTAAGTAAATTTCACAAGAAGCGGCAATAAGTTCACAAATGAGAACTTTGCATGACGATGCTTTTTAAATGGATTTCTGTGAGTTTTTTCTCGCATGCAAATGGCACGCCACCCGAGCGGCTAAATACAGAAGTGTGCCGACAAATAGCGTGGCCAGTTCCCAGTAGAGCAGCAAGACGAGTACTTCCATATCGTCGGGATTGGCAAGCTCGTCGTTGCCTGTAGCAGACAGAAGCGATGAACCTATCCACCGAGTCCGGCATATTGAAAGGCAATCTGTCGATTACATAGGTCAGTTGCCATCCGCCTATCATGGATAGCGCAACGAGAACCGGAACGGCCAATATCTTCGTGGCAATTTTTCTCATATATTTTGCAGCGGTACGGAAACCGGTCAATGTGCCTCTTATATTGATTCAAAAAACTGCCTGGCCGGATTTACCGTTCATTGACGCGTCGACAACGGCACTCCTGCTTTCAGGCAGCAAGTCGTGGAGTGCGCAGAGTAGGGCAAGGTAGAGATAAGAAAAATCGGAAAACTCTGAAAAATTGCAGAGCTAAGTATTCTGCCGATTTCGGTTGAACGACCAACCTCATAAGAAGCACAAGAAAAAGAGCCAGGCGCAGCACTTTCCGCAAACGCCCGGCCCCCAATCGCTCACCGGCGCCGCTCCGGATTCCGCAGCGCCGAATGATTGCGCCCATACGACAGATAAATCGTCATCCCGATCACGAGCCACACGACGAGCCGCAACCATGTAATGAGCGGCAGCCCCACCATCAGCAGCAGACAGAACAGGATGCCCAGCACCGGCACGACCGGCACGCCGGGCACGCGGAACGGGCGCATCGCGTTCGAATCGCTGCGGCGCAGATAGATCACCGCGCCGCACACGAGGATGAACGCGAACAGCGTGCCGATGCTGACCATCTCGCCCAGCACGCCGATCGGCGTCAACGCGGCGACCACCGCAACGACCGCGCCGATCAGCATCTGGCTCAGATACGGCGTCTGCAGACGCGGATGCACGTTCGCAAAGAGCGGCGGCAGCAAGCCGTCCTGCGACATCGTGAAAAAGATGCGGCTCTGTCCATAGAGCAGCACGAGAATCACGGTCGTCAGCCCCGTCAGCGCGCCGATCTTGATCAGGATCGCGAACCAGTTCAGGCCGATCGCGTCGACGCCTTTCGCGATCGGATCGGGAACGTTCAGATCGGCGTAGGGCACGAGCCCGGTGAGCACGCCCGCAACGAGGATATAGAGCACCGTGCAGATGACCAGCGAACCGAGGATGCCGATCGGCATGTCGCGTTGCGGCTGTCGCGCTTCCTGCGCGGCAGTGGACACCGCATCGAAACCGATGAACGCGAAGAACACCACGGCCGAGCCGCGCAGAATGCCGCTCATGCCGAAGCTGCCGAACTGCCCGGTATTGGCCGGAATGAACGGATGCCAGTTTTCGGGCTTGATGAAGAACACGCCGATCGCGATGAACGCCACCACCACCACGAGCTTGATCGCGACCATCACGTTGTTGAGCCGCGCGGATTCTTTGGTGCCGAGCACGAGCATCGTCGTGAGGATCGCGACGATGAGCACGGCCGGCAGATTGACGAGGCCGGTGACGCTCGAACCGTCGGCGAGCTTGACGACGGTGCCGGGCGCGGCGGCGAGAGCCGGTGGAATGTTGATGCCCACGTTGCGCAGCAGACTCACGATATAGCCCGA
The DNA here is from genome assembly GCF_017105025.1 of Paraburkholderia sp. Ac-20336. Taxonomy (NCBI): domain Bacteria; kingdom Pseudomonadati; phylum Pseudomonadota; class Betaproteobacteria; order Burkholderiales; family Burkholderiaceae; genus Paraburkholderia; species Paraburkholderia sp. Ac-20336. Next base: position 44,835 of record NZ_JAAGPS010000008.1, read on the forward strand.
CCAGCCGACCGCGACGGTCGCCGCGCCCATTGCATATTCGAGGATCAGGTCCCAGCCGATGATCCACGCGAAGATCTCGCCGAGCGTCGCATAGGTGTACGTGTAACTGCTGCCGCACACGGGCAGCATCGCCGCGAGTTCCGAGTAGCACAGGCCGACGAACGCGCACGCGATGCCGCCCAGCACGAACGACAGCGTGATGCTTGGGCCTGCGAATTGTGCGGCGGCCGTGCCGGTTAGCACGAAAATGCCCGCGCCGATGATCGCACCGATGCCCATTGCCGTGATGCTGGCCGCGCCGAGCGTTTTCGACAGCGCGTGGGCGCCTTCCACGTCGGCGCTTCCGACGATATCGGCGATGGTCTTGCGCGCCATGTAATTCGTATTGGCCATGATGATCGTCCCGTTCAGATGATGATGGGTCACGAACCGGCCCGGCTTGCGTCGGCTCGCGAAGCACGGCAAACAACATCCGTTCCCGAGGAACGGCAGCGGTAAAGCAGAAGCAAGCCCGATGGAAGAAGGTTGAATTCAGTGTATGCCGGATTAAAAGCAAAGGGAAATATCCGCAGGTTTTATCGACAGCGAAAAGACGCGGGAGATGTTCTCTCGTGGCGTATTTGATGCACGGCAAGAATCTGGATTCGCGGATTGCGATTACAAGCTCTCCTATCGATTAAGTGGATTATTGCAATGTGCACTTGCGGAATTCACGGAAAGAAGAGAGTGCGCGATCCTTGTTATAGCGGAACACATGGGTGCGCCCGCAGCGCAGCACTACGCAACGATCGTGACAGGCGGCTTCAAGAACGAGTGAAGCAGCAAGACACGACTGCTACCTTCGTGCCTGACGCGCTATCGCGATACCGGTCTTCGCAACGGACTGAAGCACGAAACCATCCGTCGTCTCCTCACCATCAACACACGTCGCGACCGCTGCGGCATGCGCCGCGAAGTGCGGTAAAGCGTTTTCCCCATTACTTTACGAATACCTGACACCTTCACGCCCCAGTCATGTTTATTAAACGAAATCGTTATATTTCACACTGATAATGCCGCCCATCGCGATATTCCAAATGGATTGCGCTGCCTTTTCGTAACCGGACCGGGAGACCGTTCCAGTTGGCGAGGCCGTTGTCCGCCCAGTTTATTCATGTAGTTTCAGATCAATAAGAATGAATTAACGGAATCTGGCGGCGTAACGTACGCCGGATATTTTATTTTTAATAGGGCAATTGGGTATGTTAAATAAAATACGGCTTGGGGCGGTAGGAACACTTACCACATTAATCCTGGCGGGGTGCGGGGGCAGCACGAACAACACGGCTCCGTCGTCGCCGTCATCGCCGCAGGGCGGATCGCCGACCTCACCTGGCGGGTCGACCACGACGCCGCCGTCGGGTGGCTCGACGACCCCGCCGGTCGCGCAGTCGCTGACGCAATACGTCAATCCGCTGATCGGCACGGCGCCGGGCACTTCGCCGACGCCGACTGCGCACGGCGCGGGCGGCAACACGCTGCCGGCGGCCGGACTGCCGTCGGGCATGGTGCAGTGGGGGCCCGATACCAATACGACGCCGGCTTCCAGCTCCACCGCCGAACCGGGTTCGCCCTCTGGCTACTACTACGACCTCAACTCGATCGCGGGTTTCAGTCTGACGCACATGAGCGGCACCGGCGGGCAGGGCAACGACGGTGAAATTCCGTTTGTCGCGACCACCAGCCTCGCGAATCTGACGCCGACGTTCTCGCACACGAACGAGACGGCCAAGCCCGGCTACTACGCCGTCGCGCTCGACAACTCGGTGAAGGTCGAGCTGACCGCCACGCTGCGCACGGGCTTCGGGCGCTTCACGTTCCCGGCGAACAACCCGGCGTTCATCCATATCGACACCACCCGCACCAATACGCTGCAATCGACGACGGGTCAGATTACCCAGATCTCGAGCACCGAAGTCGCAGGCTATACGGTGGGCGGCAATTTCGAAAGCTCGTCGAGCCGCGTGCCGGTTTACTTCTACGCCGAGTTCAGCCAGCCGATCCAGTCCTCGACGGTCAGCGCCGGCGTTGCCGACCTGTCCTTCGCGCCGGGCGCGCAAGTGCTCGTGAAGGTCGGCATTTCGTACGTCAGCATGGCCAATGCCAAGCAGAATCTCGACACCGAGAATGCCGGCTGGGACTTCGACGGCATCAAGAATGCCGCCGACACGGCCTGGAATCAGCGCCTCAGTACGATCGCCATCACGCCGAGTTCGAGCGACTCGATGACCAACTTCTACACGGCGCTCTACCACGCGCTGTGGGCGCCGAGCATCTTCAGCGACACGAACGGCCAGTACCTCGGCTTCGACGGTACGGTCCACACGGTCGCCAACGGCCAGAACGCGCAGTACACCGGCTTCTCGAACTGGGACGTCTATCGTTCGCAGATGCCGTTGCGCGCAATGCTGTTCCCGACCGAGACGAGCGACATGGTGCAGTCGCTGCTCAACGACGCGGACCAGTGCGGTGCGATTCCGCGCTGGGTCAACGACAACTACGATTCGGGCACGATGGTCGGCGACGGCGGCACGAACATCGTGGCGACCGCGTACGCGTTCGGCGCGCAGAAGTTCGACACGACCGGCGCGCTGAATCACATCATGGCGCAGCTGAACACGAACAACCTGGCCGTGTGCAAGAACTCGGGCGGCAGCACGATCGGCGTGAACGGCGGGCGGTCGACCTATCTGAAGTTCGGCTACATCACGTCGGGCGAAAGCGCGATCGCGTCGTCGAGCCTCGAATACAACCAGACCGATTTCGCCGCCTCGCAATTTGCGGCCGCGCTCGGCAACACGTGGATGGCGAAGCAGGCGCTGGGCCGTTCGGCCGGCTGGCAGTACTCGATCGACACCGCCGATACGCCGCCGCTGCTCACCGCGCGTACGACGGGCGGGGCATACACGAACGAAACCCAGAGCAGTACTGACAATTACGAGCAAGGCAGCGCGGAGCAGTACACGTGGATGGTGCCCTGGGATCTTTCCGGACTCGTCTCGCTGCTCGGTGGCAACAGCACGGTGCAGACACGCCTCGACACCATGCAGACCCAGCTCAATGCCGGCAACGGGTCGCCTTACCTGTACATCGGCAACGAGCCCTCGTTTGCGATTCCCTGGGTGTACAACTGGGCTGGCGCACCGTCCAAGACGTCCGACCTGATTCAGAAAATCGTCACGACGCAGTTCGCGGCGACGCCGGGCGGTCTGCCGGGCAACGACGATATGGGCGCGATGTCGAGCTGGTATGTCTGGGCGATGATCGGCATGTATCCGGAAGTCCCGGGCGTGGCGGGTTTCGCATTGCATAGCCCGCAGGTTGCAGCAGCCACGATCACGCTGGAGAACGGCAAGCAGATCAAGATCACGGCTCCTGGCGCACCGAACTCGAACTACGTGCAGTCGCTGATGGTCAACGGCAAGGCGGCCAATGCGCCGTGGCTGTCGTTTGCCGACGTCTCGAACGGCGGCTCGCTCGCCTATTCGATGGGCAGCTCGGCATCGAGCTGGGGTACCGATCCGTCCAATCCGCCGCCGTCGTTCGGTCTGCCTGAATACACGAGCCTCGCCGACGCCTTCAACAACCAGGGCTTCAGCCTCGACGGCAGCAGCGCTACCGCCGGTACCGGCGCGGCATTCGACGGCAGCCTGAACAGCCTGTCGACGACGGCCCTCGCGGCAGCGATCGGTTCGTCGGGCAGCGTGACGACGCTCGGCGCAACGTTCTCGTTGCCGGTCAACCTGACGCAGAACCAGCAGTCGCTCGATAACGTGGTCGTGGCCGGTCAGACGATCGACATGCCGGCCGGTTCGAAGGGTTCGAGCCTCGTGTTCCTCGGCGCATCGGGCAACGGGCCGAGCACCGGCACGGTGACGGTCCACTACACGGACGGCACGAGCCTCTCCGCATCGCTGACGCTCGACGACGGCACGTTGAATGGCGGCGGCGGCACGCTGACGAATACGGCCGCGGTGACGATGACCTATCGCAACAACGCGTCGGGTGCCCGTGACAACACGAAGAGCTATCTGTTCTCGCAGGCGATCGCGATCGACCCGACCAAGATCGTGCAGAGCGTGACGCTGCCCGCGAATGTCAGCGCCGGCAAGATGCACGTTTTCGGCATCTCGGTAGCGGGCTGATGGAAATACGCGTATCCGGCCATGATGACGGTTTGATTGACGTCATGACGGCGGGATGCGCGGTTCGATGAATCGATCGTTTCGGGTTGCGGGGTTGTCCTGGAATGTGTGGCGAGGATGGTCGATTCAGGTATTGATGGACAAACGAACGCCCGCGTATAGCGGGCGTTTTACTTTCTGCCATGTTTTTCGCGGGCGGTAGCTACTGTTCTACGACGAAGCGCTTTCAGCGAACCAATGCCGTGGTGTCATAGTGCCGGTGGCGTGGTTGCTCCGCTATTGGGCAAAGGCCACGAAAGACTCCGAAGTCGCGTCATTGACTGGATGGCGACAAAGTTGACCGGGAAGCTGAACCGGAAATCCCCTCGCATCAAAACAGATGCCGGATCCCCGCACCATAGGTGCTGCCCGAAGGATGCGCGGAAATCCTGTCGTACGAATACACACCATAGACATCCGTGCGTTTCGAGAGATAGTAGTCGTAGCCGATCGATCCCGTGTTATGCACCGAATCCTGGTTTGATGGCGCGCTCTGCCGGGTGGTGGCCCATGAGGCGAGTATGTACGATACCGCAGTCACCGGAACGGATACGCCGAGCTGGTACGTATGCGTGCCAATGTGCGAAGTCGTGGTATTCGTGGTCTGGAGTGTGCCGTAGAACTTCGCGAACTGCGCGTTATAGGTCGCACCCGCGAGGTAGAGCGTTTGATCCACCCCAGGAGAATTCGGCGCCCCTCGCACCCGCTGAGCCGAAAACGCGGCCTGCACAGGCCCATGCTCGTAGACGAGGTGCAGGCCGAGATTGTCGCGCCCCTGCTGACCCGTCGCGCTGCTGACCGAATACTGAACGACACCCGTTAGCCCGTAGAACGAAGGCGAATAGTAGCCGAGCGTATTGCCCCAGACGGTATCGCCGATCACCTGTCCGTTGTAGCCTGCCACGTACGACTGCACGACGAGCGGCGAAAACACGACGGACGATCCGAACGGATTGAGCATGCTCTGGTTCAGATACGTCTGCGTCGTCTGCAGGCCGAACTTGACTGTCCCGTAGGTGTCGTTTGCCAGCCCCACATACGCGTTACGCGAGAACAGGCCATCGGTGGTGTTGCGGCCCATCTGGCCGGTATTGGGCCGAAAAAAGCTTTCGAGCTTGAAAATGACGCGAGTCCCGCCACCCAGCGCCTCATTGCCGCTCATGCCCCAGTATGAGGTCGTGAGTCCGCCGCCGCCCATCTGAACCGTCCCCTTAGGTGTCGTGCTGAGCTTCGACTGGGTAACGTACGTGCCGATCAAACCGTACAGGTTAACCGACGACGAATCGTCGCCTGAAAGCGTGGCCGCATGCGCATCGCCCACACACATGGCAAGAGAGGCACAGGCGAGAGAGGCAACGTTGATTGTACGAAGCTTTCCGGATCCCTGGCTTTGATTCATGATTTGTCATCCTGATTAATTGTTATTTTTTCGACACCTGTCCGGGGCGTCGGCCACGAGCCGCACCCCGATGACAGGATCGAAACGAAGAGATAAGGTGGATCGGAGCGACGACAGTACCGGCTGAAGCGGATACGCCCCGATGCCGCGAAAACCCGCTATGCCGCCGGCACGGAAGATTCGTCCATCGCGCCCTTCGTCTCCGGCATCAGGAATACGACGGCCAGATACACGAGGCTGACGAGCGCGCTGACCGTAGCCAGCGTCATCGGCAGGGCGCCGACGTCGGTCGCGAGCAGCGAGACGAGGGTCGGCATCGAGCCGCCGATGGCAAAGCCCACGTTCCACGAGATGGCGGTGCCACTCGAACGGATCGCGGTCGGAAAGCGCTCATTGAGCACGATCACGAGCGGTGAATAGCAGAACGTGCCGATGGAGCTGAGTGCAATCGTATAGACCGCAATTGCGCCGATTCCCTCGGCATGGGTCAACCCGAGGTACAGCAAGGGGATCGACACCAACGAGATCAGGCCGTAGAAAAGCATCGCGCGCCGCCGGCCGATGCGGTCCGTGAGCGCGCCCGCCAGCACCGACGTCAGGCTCACGCACACGGCGGACACGCTCAGGATCATACCCATCGTGGTGTGCGGTACGTGATTGACGATCTTCAGGAATGTCGGCAGGTAACCCGAAGTGAGATACGACAGGCCGCCGCCGGCGAGGGTCAGCAATACGCACCCGACCGTGATGCCCACGAAGCCGCCGCTCAGCGCACTGGCCTTCTTCTGCGGCCTCGTCGGTTCCGCCCGATGTTGCGCCGCAAGTGCGAGCCACAGCGGCGACTCCTGAAGGCGCGTGAAAACGAACAGGCCAAGCAGCGAACTCGCGAGGCCGGAGAAAAACATGATGCGCCAGCCCCACGCCGTGAATGCCGCGGGCGGAATCAGGGCACTCACCAGCACGAAGATAAGGGAGGCGAAGAGCTTGCCGATGCCGGAGCCGCCACCGCAGATGATCCCGGAAGCCAACCCCCGGTACTTCGGACCGATCGATTCGGTGCCGAGCGTATGGGTGGCCGCAACCATTCCGCCCATATATACGCCCTGAATCAGGCGCAACAGCAAAAAGAGCATCGGCGCGAGGATGCCGATGCTCTGATAGGTTGGGATCGTGCCCATGAGTGCCGTCGATACGCCCACCCCGACGGATGCGACCACCAGCGTCTTCTTGCGGCCATGACGATCCGAGTACCGGCCGAACAGATAGCCGCCGACCGGACGCATGATCAGCGTCGCCGTGAAAGCACCGTAGACTGCGGCCAGCGACAGCATCTGCCGCGACGAGTCGAAGAATACCGTGGCGAGTATCGGTGCCACGTACAGCAGGATAAAGAGGTCGAAGAGGTCGAATGCCCAGCCAAGACAGGACATCGCAACTGCCTGCGATTTCTGCCAGGGGGTGAGTACGAGACCCGCGGCTTGGGTAGGCGCGGATTGCACGGGGATGTCTCCTTGTATTATCGATGAGTGAAGTGGCGGGCCCGAGGGGCCTGAGAGTCACGGCACGTTGCCATGCCCGCCACGAAATCCAGGCAGTGCGGGAAAAACTGTTCAGGTTTCCTCTGGCCAGTACAGGCGCATCGGATTATCGACCAGCAGGCTCTTCTGAAGCGCTGCCGTCGGCGCGATCTGCGGAATGAAGTCGACCAGCAGGCCATCGTCGGGCATGTGCGCGGTCAGGTTCGGATGCGGCCAGTCAGTACCCCAAAGCACGCGATCCGGGAAAGTTTCGACGAGGCGGCGGGCAAACGGCACGACGTCGCGATAGGCCGCGCGCTGACCATCCAGCGCAGCCGGACCGGAAACGGAAAGACGCTCCGGGCAGGTGACCTTGGACCACACGTTCGGGTTCTCGCGCATGAAGCGCACGAAGAGCTCGAATTCGGGACCGTCGACCGGCTTCGTCACATCCGGGCGCCCCATGTGGTCTACAACAACGGTAGTCGGCAACGAGGTAAAGAAGTCCCACAACTCCGGGAGATCCGGCGCCTCGAAATAGATCACGACATGCCAGCCGAGCGGAGCAATGCGGTGAGCCATTTTCAGCAGTTCATCGGCAGGCGTGATGTCCACGAGGCGCCGGACATAGTTAAAGCGCACACCGCGCACGCCCACGTCGTGCAGGCGTTGCAGTTCCGCGTCGGTAACGTCGAAAGGCAGCGTGGCGACGCCCCGCGCACGCCCATTCGAATGAATCAGCGCATCGACCATCGCGCGATTGTCGGACCCGTGGCAGGTCGCCTGAACGACCACGTTGCGTGCAAAGCCGAGATGATCGCGCAGCGCGAAGAGCTGTTCTTTCGAAGCATCGCACGGCGTGTACTTGCGTTGCGGTGCGTACGGGAACTGCTCGCCCGGACCGAACACGTGGCAATGCGCGTCCACGGCGCCGGCGGGCAGGGCGAATAGCGGGCGGCTCGGGTTTTCCAACCAGTCGAGCCAACCCGGCGTTTTCTCGAAGGGACCCGTGGTGATTCTGGAATTCATGCTGGACATGTGCGTCTCCTCAATCAACGTAGCGGAGGCCGGCTTTCGCCAGCGGCTCGCGCATGCCGTACATATCGAGCCCCAGCACGCCGCTGGCGAGCTTTTCGCGTTTGCCCGCTTCATTGGCCTCGCGCGACCTCGCGGCTTCGAGTGTCTCTTGCGCGATACCGCGCGGCACACAGACCACGCCGTCGTCGTCGGCCACGATCACGTCACCTGGCGTGACGAGCGCACCGGCACACACCAGCGGGATGTTCACGGAACCGGGCGTGGCCTTGATCGTCCCCTTCGCGCTGACGAAACGGCTCCAGACGGGAAACTGCATCTCCGTGAGCGTCCTGACGTCACGCACGCCCGCGTCGATCACGAGCGCGCGCGCGCCGCGCGCCTTGAAGCTGGTCGCCAGCAGGTCGCCGAAATAGCCATCCGAGCACTCCGCCGTGACCGCGGCAACGACGATATCGCCCGGCTGGATCTGTTCGGCCACGACGTGGAGCATCCAGTTGTCGCCCGGTTGCAGCAGGACGGTGACGGCCGTACCGGCAACCTGGGCGCCGGCATAGATCGGACGCATATACGGCTTCATGAGACCGACACGGCCCATGGCCTCGTGCACGGTGGCACAGCCGTAGCCTGCGAATGCGCCGGCAAGCGCCGGCTCCGTGCGTTCGATATGGCGATGTACGACGCCGAGTTCAAACATTCTGTTTCTCCTTCCTTTCGAGTGCCGCGTCCAGACGCGGATAGACACGGCGCGCGTTACCTTCGTAGACCTTGTAACGCTCCTCCGCACTGAGGTTGAGCGTCGCCTCGATGTAGCGCCGCGTATCGTCGTAGTAATGGCCGGTTTCCGGATCGATCCCACGAACCGCGCCGATCATCTCGGACGCAAAGAGGATGTTGTCGACGGGAATGACCTTCGTGAGCAGGTCGATACCGGGCTGGTGATAGACGCAGGTATCGAAGAAGACGTTGTTGAGCAGATGTTCCGTGAGCAGCGGCTTTTTCAGTTCCTGCGCGAGACCGCGATAGCGTCCCCAGTGATAGGGTGCAGCGCCGCCGCCGTGCGGGATCACGAACCTGAGCGTCGGAAAATCCCTGAACAGATCGCCCTGAACCAGTTGCATGAATGCTGTCGTGTCGGCGTTGATGTAGTGCGCGCCCGTCGTGTGAAAGCATGCGTTGCACGAGGTCGAGACGTGGATCATTGCGGGAACGTCGAGCTCCACCAGCTTTTCGTACAGCGGATACCAGTGCCGGTCCGTGAGCGGCGGCGAAGTCCAGTGACCGCCCGATGGGTCCGGATTCAGATTGACGGCAACGAATCCGTAGTCCCTCACGCATCGTTCGAGCTCGGGAATGCACGAGCGCGGATCGACGCCGGGCGACTGGGGCAGCATGGCCGCGCCGATGAAATGAGCGGGGAAGAGCGCCGAGACGCGATGGATCAGTTCGTTGCAGATCGCCGCCCACGTGCTGCTGACGTTGAAGTCGCCAATGTGATGGGCCATGAAGCTCGCGCGCGGCGAAAACACCGTGAGGTCGGAGCCGCGCTCGCGCATCTTGCTGAGCTGATTATTCTCGATGCTCTCGCGAAGCTCGTCGTCGGTGATGACGAGTTCCGAGACGCGCGGCATCTGTGCGGGGTCCGCGATGCCGGCGATCTGGCGATTGCGCCATGCTTCGAGCGCCTTGGGCGCCGTCGTGTAGTGACCGTGTATGTCGATAATCATGAGGAGTTCTTGAAGAAGGGAAGTGCGCTCGCTCACGCGGGTTCCATGCCGTGGCGATGCTTGAGTTCGTCAGTGATGGCTGAGTGCAGGACCTGAAGCAGATCGCGCGCAGGGTCGGGATGAGCCGCACCCGTGCAAAGCGCGGCGGAGAATGTCGTCACGATCGCGCAGTCGTGCGGCATGGTTCCCAGCACGTCGATGCCGGGCAGATTCATGAGTTCGCTGAGTTGCTGGAAGCCGAGTTCCACGACGCCATCGGCAACAAGCTGGCCGACCGGTACGCCGGGCGCTGCCAGCACGAAGCGATCGGCCATGGCGTCCCGAATCCCCCACGTTTCAAGCAGATTCATGAGGGCCGTGCCGCTCGGTCCCGTGGAATAGCCCACGCTATGCGCGCCGAGCAGCGCTTCGCGCAATGCCTTTGCGTTATGGATCGCGGGATGGGGCGCGCCGGCGCGGACCGCCACGGCGACGTTCGAGCGGGCGACATCGGTCCTGCTGTCGCTCACGAGATGGCCGCTTGCGATCAGTGCGTCGATGGCGTCGCTCGCGAGTACGGCAAGATCGAAGGGATGGCCGTCACGCACGAGCCGCGCGGCATCGACGCCGCCGACAGACCTGAAATGCACGTCGATACCGCGTTGCTCGCGGTATAACGTGCCGATATCGGCGAGCAGCAGGCGGGTCGCCATCGACGAGACGCCGGAAAGTCTCGCGTCGGAACGAACAGAAGCAGCAAAGTTTTCCATGGCCCGATTCTGGCCATTGGGGTATGCATTGCCTAGTACAACGATCCTACTAGCTGCTATAACGATTCGGCATGGGAAACGATCTCGCGCAGCAGCCGGGCGGTCTGCCGCACGAGCCGGCTGGTCGGCTTGTGCGCGGATTCCGCGAGACACAGCGTACTGGTCAGCATGGGGTCCTTGAACGGGCGCAGCGTGAATGCCTTCGGCCGATCCGAGGCGGCAAGCGCTGTCTGGGGCAGTACGGCATGGCCGTAGCCTGCATTGACGAGATCGAGAATGGACGGGACGCTCGAAACTTCCAGGGCGATATTCAGCTTCACCCCGGACATGGCCGCCTGGGTGTCGAGAAGCCGGCGCATCGCGTGAGTGTGTCCGGGAAGAATCAGGGGATAGTCGGCGAGCTGGGAAAAGGGCAGCGGTTTGGCTTTCGCATCGCCACGCGTCGCGCGGCTCACGAGGCCAAGCGCCTCGTCGAGCACGGGCGTGATCTCGATAGCCGGATTGGGTTGGGGATTGTGGATGAGGCCCAGATCCACCCGGCCCATTGCAATCCATTCGACGAGATGGGTCGAAAGCCCCTCGACGATGGCCAGCGATGCAGCCGGCAATTCGCGGCGGAAAGTATCGACAAGGAACGGCGTCAGCCGCCGGGTCATGCTCGGCGGTAGTCCCAGCACGATGTGTCCGGACGGCTCGTCGCGCGCGGCTTCGATGTCTTCGGTGACGCTCGCGACAAGCCGCAGGATGCTCACGCCATGATCGAATAGACGCTTGCCGATTTCGGTCAGGACAACGCCTCGTCCGTTACGGATCAGCAGCGTCGCGCGCAGATCCGTCTCCAGTAGCCGCACCTGACGCGAAAGCGCCGGCTGGGTCATGTTCAGTTGCATGGCAGCCTTGCCGAAGCTGCCCAACTCGGCGACACGAACGAAGTACTCCAGCTGCTTGAGATTCATTTTGCTGTTCGCAAGAGTGGATGCTCCCGATCCCGGGTGCAACGCGGGACATCGGGCGCGAAATAAAGGCACATGCCAAGGGGCACGCGCAAAGCATACTGCAAGTGGATGGCTGCTCCGCGGGAGCGGTTCATGCAACTGAGTCACTACAATAGCGTTCATGGCCGGCGCTCCTCAACGAATGCTGGCTACCAGCCTGAACCCGCAAACACGACATTTCTATTTGGGACCTACAAATTTTGGGGTGGTAATTTAATTTACGTTGAACATATTTTAAGGTTTGGATATCTCAGACCCCGGAGCGCGTGCGGGTCGACGGTAAGGAAGCTGCGGCGCGGCGCCCGTCGCAGCAAGTCCACCTGTATGTCGTGCCGGGTGAGCACATCATCGCACTCAGCGACGGTGGCCACGACGTCAAGGTGACGACGGAGATCGTCGCGCACCCGGGCTCGGCGCCGCCGAGCCCAAGGTAATTCAGTACGTACTCTCCGCTGCCTGAAAATCCAACGGTGATCGAGTAACCTGCAGGGGGCCGATACAGGAATTTTCTGTCCGTGGGATTAGGAATTTTCTGATTTTTAATAATTCCATATTGTCTGATGTTAATCGACAACAGGGTATTATTAAGATGCCTTGCGCTTTCTTTTGCGTGGTATTCTGATTAAATAATCGACACAAGGGGAGTGTATCAATTGGCGTTTTATGTAAATTTATAATCGATAAGGACATATCTTCATTGATTATTCCCGGCATTGGTACATTTAAAGCATACTCAGGTGACGGCATCTATCGGAACAAAGGAGGCTGTACTGCGATGCCTGATAATGGTCCGCTTCCAACAGGGATCTATTGGATAGTAGATCGTCCAACAGGCGGATTCAGATCCAGAACTGAAGCGCATGCAAAAGACATCTGGAGCGGAGTAGTCGGCCGGCGTACTAATATGAAGAGTGGTTCGCACTTTATCGTGACGACGGCGTTATCGATGACCACACCTGGATTAATGGTGTCGAGCGCGGACAATTCCGCTTGCACCCAGCAGGCGGTCGCGGTCTATCGAAAGGCTGCATTACCCTCCCTGGTTATGCAGATTTCGAAAAAATAAGACGCGCACACCTTCACTATCCCCGCTCGCAATTCAGGCATTCGTGCATATGGAACGATTGAGGTAACGGCGCATGGCGACACTTGTCCGTAGAATATTTAAAGTAGCGTTATTTATCGGATTATTTCTTCTTTCTGTTCGCTACGTCCATACGTATCCGTTACCGATGCCTGAGGGCCAGATAATGTTCTGGATTGACGCCTCTGACCGACTCGGCATTAGTGATTCCGATAATCTCTATATTCCGACCATGGTCATCATCGATCTGATCGTCGCGATTCTGGCCTACGTGGCGATCCTGAAGCTCTGGAGACGCTACCGGTCTGGTTGATCGTCACCAGTCCTGGCTCGTTCATGGCAGGCTCCGCCGGGTTGCGCGCGGATAGCATGCGCCTCGGGCAGACCTGAACCAGACATTTCTATTTGGGACCTACAAATTTATGGGTGATAATTTATGGAAAGTCGAACTCACTAACGCACCTGATTTATGCGATGGCTACTCGCGAAAACAGGCGATTCACGGCGTTAGTGAGCATGCGAAAACCCGCAGTGACAATTTCTTTCGTTTCGTTACGCCGCGCTTCTTCATGAGCCAGGGCAATCATCGTTTCACCAAGTGGCACGTCCGCTTCGCGTGCCAAAATTAGCGCCGTTCGAAAATCTGGTAGACGTTCACTCTTTACGTATCGATCCAAAGAGCGTTGATTTAGGCCCATTTCCTTGGCTGCTCTATTTACGCTTCGGCCTTTCATCGCTCGCTCTATCAATTCCGCGTACGTCATACAAATCTCCAATTGGTGAGTATTGGACCGTTTGGGCTAACATTCAAATTAGACCAATTGGACTGAGTCCGGTTTGTCTTAGACCGATTGGCTTAATCAGTAGTCTATCAGCGCTGCGGAAAAGGTAAACCCCGTGCGCTGGGCGTAGACATGTCATAAGCAGGGAGACAGTGTGCGGGATGCTTTAGTGCGGGTCTGCCAGCAGGGCAGTGAATCCAGTTTCCTTACGCTGGTGCCGGTCGAAGTCGGTGCACCGGCGAATCCGTTCCTTCAGTAGTGATGAAGCCGGCTTGCGTGCAGTCGGGTGCCGTCGCGTCGCTGGATTTTGTTCCGCGCGTGTTCGGTCCTGCCCGTCCGCTGCCGGATGATGTGCGGGTATGTCCTCATGGTGATGACGTACCTGAGTTGTGCGCGTGGTGTGGTGTCGATCGCGTGGGTAGTTGCGGTGCCTGTAGTGACTTGAGCGCGGTAGAGCGCTAAGCGTCTTACGTCGAGTGCGTGAGTCTGTTATCCGCCTGAAAAGGCTTTATTCATTGTGAATAGTAGTCCTAACCTCAAAGGGGTATTTATGAATTCGCAAAAGCTGAAGGTTCTCCAGGTCATTAATCGTTCGGGTATTGCCAGGAAGACTGGTAACGCATGGTCGATCTTTTCCGCGCAATGTGTGCTGGAACAAGAGGTGGACGGTAAGCCGCAGCTGCTCGTCGGCACGATCAATTTGCCCGATGCGCTGAAGGATACGGAGCCGGGTGATTACCTCGCGAATTTCGCATTTTTCCAGTCGATGGAAGGCAGGCTCGAACCGCGTATTACGTCGTTGCAGCCGTGGGGGCGTCCAATGGCGCGTCCGAAGTCGGATGCGGTCCCGGCATAAGTTGCCTCGGTGCGGGCCGTGTAGTTTGCGGTCCGCTTTTTTCGCATGCGAAAGGCGGGGGACGTGATGGCGGGTAGAACAAGGAAAGCTGCGGCGGTGCCATTGAATGGGGACGTGTTTCCAGCGTCGGATGGTCCGGCGTTGCAGTTTGTCGCGCTGGATGTGATCGACATGCCGGAGCAGGTGCGGACGACGTTCGATGAGCAGGCGCTTATCGAGCTGGCGGACGACATCAAGGCGCGCGGGATTCTTCAGCCGGTGTTGTTGCGTACGCCGGTCGAGGGGCGGTATCGGTTCATCGCGGGTGAGCGTCGGATTCGTGCGGCCCGCATGGCGGGGCTGTCGGCAGTGCCCGCGCTGGTTGGTGACGTGAGCGAAGAAGCTGCGGACGACATGCAGCTTGCGGAGAACATCCAGCGCGAAGAACTGAGTTTGCAGGATGAGGCGCGGGCGATCCGGCGGCTGTATGATCGGCTCAAAAAGGTCGATCGGGTAGCCGGTCGCGTGAAGAAGTCGTCCGCGTGGGTATCGAAGCGGCTCGCGCTGACCTATGAGGGTTTTGACTGGCGCGCGAAGAAGCTGCTTGAGGATGGCATAACAGAGGACGTGGAGCTGCTTCAGGCGGTCGCGAAAGTGGGCGAGCTGAGCCAGTCGCATGCGTCGGAGCTGGATATCAACATCCGGCAGGGCAACGCAGGACGAAAAGAGGCGAGGGCGGTCCTCGCGGAACTGAAGAAAAAACCGGCAGCACCGGCCAGGCCTGTTGCAAGTGCAGCGGCTGCTGCTGTGCCGTCGTTGCCGGATGAAGTGCCGTCGGATGCGCCGATGCCGGCAGAGAGGTCTGTCGCCGCCTTCGATGGCCGGGTGGTGCTATGGGAACTGGCGGAAAACCTGCGGCATGAGCAGTGTCCTCCGGTCGATGAGCTGGTGAGCGAATTTTCCGCCGAGCAGCAGGCGGCGATTCTGGATGTTTGTCGCGATGGGTTTGAGCTGGGCGAGTCATGCGCGGGGCTTGAAGCGCTGCAACTGGTGCGGCGTATATCGGGGCTGCAGGCGGCAGAACATCTCGAAGACTGGTCGCTGGCGGCGTTCACGCTTGGCGCGTTTGCGATGCCGTTTGAGCTGGGGACGTTGCTCGCTGAGATGCGTATCGCGATTCATAACGGTTAGTTCAGGAGAGAAAGGAGCGGCAATGCAGAGTATTCCGCCAGATTCAGTCGAGCAGATTGCAGGACAGCTAACGTTTCTGAACGTGATGCTGTTCGTGTATCTGCTCTGTAAGGGTGTCGGATATGCGTCTGCGGTGCTGGCGCGGCGCGATCCGCCAAAGAAGTTGATCCGTTCGAAGCCGGCCCGGTCGGACGAATCCTAATCGGTGGGCTAAATCAGGGAGTAAAAAAATGTTTGCAATGTTGAAGGGTGTGAAGCGTGCTGCGGTTGGTGCGGCGGTTGCGGTTGCGTCGGCTGGCGCTTTCGCGCAAACCTCGGATGCCTCGACGTTCGATCCGACGGCAATCGTCGCGTCGATCAACAACGTGGCGCCGGCGCTGGTGACGGTCGGTGGTGCGGTCCTGGGCGTCGTGGCGGTGGCGTGGGGTATCAAGATGGTTCGTACGTTCCTCGGTCGTTGATGTCCGGGGGATGAGCTGACAGTACGCGGCGCTTTCCTTGTGGGGAGCGTCGCTTTTTCGTTTACGGGGCAGATATGAGTGCAGGGCTCGATGTGGTGGTGTGCGCTCCGGCGTCGGGCGCTGTGGCGGGATCGGTGCTGGTCGGCGGTGAAGCGGTGTCGTGTGTGATGGGTGACGGGACGGCGGGCCAGTTGTCGGTAATGCGGCTGGATTTGATGGATACGGCCTCAGGTGCCGATGGTTCGGGTGCTGGCCTGGCAATCGGTGGCGCGGTGTTAGGTGTGCTGGCGGTGGCGTGGGGGCTGCGTCATCTGCGCGATTTTATTGCGGGTTCAGCGGGGGAATAGCGTGAGCTACTGGATCGAGCTGGTGATAGTGGTGGCGACGTGCTACGGCGCGGGAATGATTCTGTTCGGTTGACTTGCGGGGTGATGCGTGGGATTCGGCGTGCGGTTTGGTTCGTTCATTCTGTCCTGTGGCGTGCTGCTGTTCGGCATCCTGTTCACTGCGCCTCATGACGTTGCGTATGCGCAGCAGACTCCATCGGGCGGCTCCGGGCTTATCAACCGGATTATCGAGAAGACGGTGGAGAGTAAGGCGGCGCAATTGGGAATTGGTGCGCTCGATAGCGTGGTTGGCGCGACTGAGGCCGCTATGTCTGCTGCGGCGGGTGCTGCTGGTGCGGGTGCGTGGCTGGGTGTGCTGGCTAGCGTTGCGGGGCCGTTGGGTTTGCTGACTCAACCGACGCCGCTCGGTGATGGTTCATTGACGGCGTGGCAGTTGAATCATGACGGGACGGTTTCGGTGTCGCATGCGACGCCGGATACGTCGGGTGGCGGGAGTGCCAGTCCGTTTTCTCCCTTGCAGTCAGGGGCGCCGTATTTTTGTGTAATTGGTGGTCAGGGTAGTTGTGCCGCGTTTTACGGCTCATCGGCTGAGGCGCTTTTGCAGGAATCCATGCAGCAGGATTCGGATAACCCCGTTGTTGACGGGGTGTCGTCAAATGGCTGCGACGTTGACAGTAATGGTAGTGGAACGTGTTCCTATACGATGGTGAGCCGGTTCACGCCCGCTACTGGTACGGTTAAGACTCTGAAGGTGGCGAGGATTTCGGACGGTAAAGGGTTTCCGTTTGGAAGCTGTGATTCGGGTATGTATGGGGACAGTGGCTGTGTCACGTATGAGACAGTCAGGCCTCTTCCGCCGGTCACTGAGTCGGGTTCGTCCGCGTCGTCCGGTGTCCCGTCGTCTGATCTGGATGATCCGCTAAGCCCGGTTATTGTTGCCGCGCTCGCTGACGCGCTCTGGGAGAGTGCTTCGCAGCAGTCCGGGTATAGCGGTATTCCTTACCCTGCGTCGAACCCTATAACGTCTGCGGACACGGGGGCCATTGAGAGTTCGAGTCCGTCGAGCTGGCCTAGTGTCGGTAGTGCGTCGTCTTCGGCTTCTACGCCTTCGGGCGCCAGTAGTCCGTTTCAGATTACCTCGCCCAGTTCGGGTACTGACCCTGGCACGGGTACGGGCACCGATCCGGGTACCGGTACTGGCACTGATCCGGGAACAGGCAGTGGTACCGATCCGGGCACCGGTGATGATTCGGGTTCGTCTCCGTCAGATACGCCCGATCTTTGCCAGCTCGATCCGTCGATCATTGCGTGTCAGCAGCCTGGCTCTGCAACTGCGCCAACGTTGCCTTCGAGCGATGCGACGGTTTCGGTTACACCCGTTACGGTTGGCGCATCGGATGGCGTATGTCCTTCGCCGGTGAGCATCACGGTATTCGGGATGGGGCTCTCGTTCTCCTATCAGCCTGAGTGCGATTTCATGTCTCGTGTTCGTCCGTTCGTTCTTGCGGCGTGCGGGATTATTGCGGCATTGATCTTCGGTGCAGGGCTCAAATCATGACCGGTCTGGCTGCGTGGTTGATGTCGCTGGCAGGGCCGCTGCTGATTCAGGCGCTCGTGGCGCTCGGCGTGGGTGTCATGACGGTGGTGGGTTTCGATGCAGCGTTCAGCCAGCTTGTGAGCTGGATCACGACAGGCGTGTCGGGGCTGCCGTCCGATATGGCTAACGTGCTGGCAATTGGCGGTGTGTTCCAGGGCGTGTCCTACATTCTCGGCGCGGTGTCGGCGCGAGTCACGCTAGCGGGTATCTCTGCGGCCAAAAGGTTCTTTCTCAAATGATCACGTTGATAACGGGTGTTCCGGGCAGTGGCAAATCGCTGTATGCCATATGGTCGCTATTGCCTGAGTTGAAGCGGGGGCGACGGCTGCTGGTCGATGGCGTAAAGGATCTGGCTATCGATCACGTCATGGTCGATGAGCCGTGGATCCGCGAGTGGCACAAGCATGTGGAGCCGAACGATATCGTGTTCATTGATGAGGTTCAGCGTATCTGGCCGCCGGTGTCGGTCAGCACGAAGCCGACTGAGGATATCGAGAAGCTGCACGTGCATCGTCATCTGGGCGTCGATTTCGTGCTGGTGACGCAGAATCCGCAGCGAATGAACAAGACAGTGCGTGACCTGGTCGGGCGGCACGTACATGTGCGGCGCCTGTTCGGAATGAATCGCGCGATGCTTTACGAGTGGGACTCGTGCCATAACGTCAGCAATCTGCGTGATGCGGTGAAAACTTCGTGGCGGTATCCGCGCGATGTGTTCAGGCTGTACACCAGTGCGGAGCTGCACACGAAGCCTAAAGCCGTGATTCCGAAGTCACTGTTTATCGTGCCGGTTCTGGCTGTGGCTACGGTTGTGCTTGGCTATTCGGGCTTCAGGATGATTCACGGTGGCTTTGGTCACGCCAATGCGTCGAAGTCGGGTGCATCAGGGGTGTCCAGTTCGGCGGGAGCTGCTGCTGCGCCGCTCGCGGGGTCTGCGGTCGTGTCGGATGACTGGCGGGTTGCGGGGCGGTATGCGGATGGCGTTCGTGGATATGTCGTGCTGGTGAATGGCCGTGGTGCCTTGCGACTGGAAGACTCGGCGGGCTTCAAGGGCGACGGCGTGCTGACTTCGGGCGTAGTGGATGGTCGGCGGGTTGCGTCGTGGTCGGGGGCGTCGTCGGCCGTGGCGGTGTCGAAATGAGGCGGGCGGTTGTGGCGCTGCTGTGCTGCGTTTCGCTCGGTACGCGGGCTGCGGGCGTGGATATTCCGACGTTGCCGCCGTTGCCTGTATCGGGAGTGGCTGCGCCGGTCGCGGTGCCTCCTCCTGTCAAGCCGCTGCCGCACGTTCGTAACGGCGCGTTCGATCTGCGATTCGTGAACGTGGGGCAGGTGGTTGATCTGGTATACGGCGATGCGCTGCATATTCCGCATGTGATCGCGTCGGACGTGTTGCAGGATGATCGGGTGGTGTCGTTCCAGTTCGATAGCGGCAAGGGCGATCTGAAACAGTTCGTGCGGAATTTTCTGGATTCGGAAGGTTTTCAGGTCATGACGCGGGACGGCGTGGATTACATCTCGCGCAAGCCTGCCGATGTGGTGCCGATGGATCGTGAGACATGGGTGTACAGGCCATTGCATCGGAGTGCGGCGTATCTGGAAAGTATGGTGAACCCGCTGTTCTCCGGTCGCGTGTCGATGCAGGCGCTGTCTGCCGCGGCTAATCCGTCGTCGGCGTCGTCGTCAGCCTCGATGCCGGTGGCTGCATCGGGCACGGCTGCCGCGCGGCCCCCCATGAGTTCAGTTGCGCCTGTCGTACAGCCTGGCGTTTCGGCGGGCGATCAGCTGGTGATCGTTGGTTCCGCTCGTGATGTGCGCGACGTTCGCCAGCTCGTGCCGCAGCTCGATACGGCAGTGGGTGAAGTCGTGGTGCGCGGCTGGGCCTATGAGGTTGACGATACAGACGGCAGTAATACCGGGTTCAGCATTGCCTCGAAGCTGCTGGGCGTTGGGCTCAATGTGAGTTCGGGCGCAACGGCTGCGGACGTGAATGCGCTGCAGTTTGACGCGGGGCGGCTGTCGTTCGCGATTTCGGCGCTCAAGTCGGATTCACGGTTCCGCGAGCTGTCGTCGCCTAACGTGCGGTGCGTGTCGGGGCAGCAGGTCAGGCTCAATGTCGGTCAGCAGGTACCAACCGTGTCGAGCGTGAGCTTTCAGGGGGCGAGCGGCACGCCTGTGCAGTCGATCGAGTATCAGGATGCGGGCGTGATCTTCAACGTGACGCCAACCGTTCTGAGTGACGTGATCCAGCTGAACATCGATGAGGAGATTTCGAGCTTCGTGAACACGACAACGGGTGTCAGCGGCTCGCCCACGAAGAACACGCGCTCATTGCAGACGGTGGCCGACATGAAAGACGGCGAGGTGATCGTGCTGGGCGGGCTGCTGCAGGATCAGGCCTCGCAAACCAAAAGCCATGAGTGGTTCCTGCCGTCGCTTCTCGATGGTCGCACGACGTCCAAAGGGCATACAGAGGTCGTGCTCGTCCTGCAAGTACAAAAGCTCTAGTGGCCGGCGAGCGTGAATGCGTAGTAGAGCCCGACGACGACGACGATCCAGATAAGTGCGATGACGAACAGTGGCGTGCGTCGGCGCTTCTCGGTCTGATCGACGACGCTCTGTAGCAGGTTAGGTTTGCGAGCGGTCTTCTGCTTGTACTCGTTGCGGTACCAGTCACGATCTTCGAATGCCATGTCTTTCCCCGGTTGGCGAAGCGGCGATTCTATCAGCGTGATGTGGCGCGGGCGGGCGTCTAGCGTCAGGAGTGTCCGGGGACGGATTATGAATTATTCGTTACTAGTAACGAAATATATTTATTTATCGTTACTAGTAACGTAAAATATGGGTATTAATGATGCGAAAGAGGCGTACCGTGGTCCAGCCCGAAGACAACAAAACAATTCCGTTACCCCTTCCGGCAGTAATGGAAAAGCGTGGTCGTGGTCGTCCGCGCAAGGATGGAGCGTTGACGAACGCGCAACGCCAGGCGGCGTTCAGGGCACGCAGGGCGGCGCAAGGCAAAACCGTTACGGTAACGAAAAATATTCCTGCTGCTGCGGACGGATACGACGAACTGGTGCTGGAAAACGAACGTCTGCGCGAGGAACTGGCTTCGGCTCGGGATGACGTTGAGAGTCTGCGTCGCGATCTTGCTCCTTTGCGGGAAATGATGCGCGAGCCGGTTGGTTGCAAGTGGTCTTACCGTCAGGTTACGGCGGTGGCTGAGAAGTGCATTCTGTACTTCATGGCTAAGTTCGAGCAGGCAAAAAAGGAAGACAGCCTTTTCATGCAGCATGTCTATCGTGAACAGGCGGCGGGCGTCAGATTTGCCTGGTACGACCTTACGGTTGGTTGGCAGATTGACGGGGATAACGAACGCCTGAACGCGCTTGTATGGAGCGTTACGAGTAACGATAAATCGGGCGTCTAGCGTCGGGAGTGTCCGGGCGTCGATCGCAGCGATGGTAGGGCGTGGGCGTGCCTGCGGAGTCGTGGCGGTTATCGCGCGGCTCAGCGCGGCCTCCCGGACCGAGTAGCGGGTATCGGCGTTGTGGCTGAACGTGAGGCACAGGCGGTGATCGCGGCCGCCCCTCACTGCAAGCTGCCTTTGTGGGCGCCTGAGCACCACTGCGGCGTGCATATGCGCCGTATGCGGGCCTGCCGGTGAGGGGCTGAGGCGGTGGCGCGCACGGGCGCATGCCTCCAGCGAGCCGTAGGCCGCAGAGGCAGGCGCGCGCAGCGCGCCTAAACTTGTACCTCTAACACTTAACGGAAACGACGGCGGGACGGGGCTTGCAGCAAGGTAGGGCGGGGAAGTGCAAAAAGAAAACCCGGCGATCGTTGGCGCGATCCCGGGCGGTGACAAACATCGGATAACAGGATATCCAACGTGAGTACAGACATTGTAGTAGGTAAGCGTTCGTCATTCCAGGATGTTCTGAACGGGGCCGGCTCGATACAGGCATTGAACGCTGCAAGCATTCGCGGTGACGTGGTGCCGGAATACGAATATGAGGGGCCGTTTAGCGATGAATACATCGTGCGCACACAGCGATTTGAGGACGGGCAGCAAGAGGTCGTGGCGTTCAGTGTGGCCGTGCAACGGCGCTTTGACGAGCTGAGGCTGCGTCCTCGTGGGTTGCGTGGCAAGCGTGAGAAGCTGGAAGGCGAAACCGATGATGATGTGACGGTGAAGGCGTCGAAGTCGCTGGAGACCTCGATAGAGCGTTCGCGCCGGATGATCCGCAAGCGCTGCAAGGCGATCCGCGCCGATCGGATGCTGACGCTCTCAACGCGTGCGAACGAAACGCGCGTGGAAGTGTGGGCGAAGTGGTGGGACGAGTTTCGCAGGCGAATGAATCGCCTGAAGGATTTTCATTACGTGGCGGTACTTGAGCGACAGGATCGGGGCGCATGGCATATCCATGTCGCGGTGCATGGCCGGCAAAACTGGAAGCTGCTGCGCTCGATCTGGATGTCGGTCATCAGCAAGTCGGGTACAGACGGCGCGGTGAACGACAGCGTAGGTAACGGCAAGCGTAAGTGGCTGTTTCAACAGTGGGGTGGCAAGGGGCGTGCATCGCGTCATCGGATTGCAACGTACATCGCCAAGTACGTTGGCAAGGGCGGCGACGCGTCGACGTTCAATAAGAAACGCTACTGGACCAGCAAAGGTATCGTGCTACCTGAAACAACAACGTATGCTCATCTGGGGCCGGAGCTGGGAGCCGTTGATGCTATCGCTGCTGCACACGAATGCGTGATTGCCAATGGTGCTGATTGCGGGGCTGCTCAGCATTTTTGGAACGGGGGAATAGGTGTGTTCTGGATGGCAACTGGCAATACTACCCTGTGAAGTAAGGCGTTCCTTTAAAGCGATTAGGCCGATCCGTTCGAGCAATGGTATGCCTTGGAACTACGATTATCGATGTTTTCTGTGACTGATTTCGCGCCCTGAGTACACTGCTGAGAACACGCCGATCAGTATGGTCGCGACAGCCAGCGATTCATCGAAGTGCGTGGGGTGATAGATGGCTTTCGCGTAGAACCATAGTCCGATTCCAACGGCAGTCATAAATACTCCGAAAACCAGCCCCCATGCCGGACCCGCCGGTTGCAGTTGCAATTTGTGTGGCTTCTTCATTGAGTATTTCCCCGCTTGCTGTCGACAGACCGCTTATCCGTAAGTTTCGACGGCCAACAAATCGTCGACGATACGCCGTGCGGCGCTGTATCCAGTCATCAGCGCATCCCCTTCGGTCGAAAAGGCTTTGCCGTCTGCATCCCCTAGGCGTAGCGGCGAGAAAATCGCAACGGGGGGCGCCGCTCGTGCAATCGTTACGACGGCCACGTAGGTAGGCGCCGGCGTTCGCGCAATTTGAGGCTGCCATCTGAAATTCGACTCGATCGCGACTTTCAGCTCGAAGCCCTTGTAGTGGTAGGTTCGTGCCATTTAATTTCTCGGGGCTCTCTGGTTGATCAACTCCGTTAAATTCATGTTGATCTGACGTTTTCGGGGTTACCTCAATTGTCGACGGAAGCCTTACACATGCATGTCAAAATGCAATGGGCTTTGTGGTTATAGTTGGTCTCCTACGCCATATTCACAATTGTGCGACGTAGTTGACTGCTTGTGTGGTTAGTAGCTGTGCTACTTGCCATTTCCAGCATATGTGGAGTCGTTGTTCGCATGCGTTATCGGTGTTTTCTGGATAGCTACGGTCGTCATCTGTTACAGGGGATGAGTTGTAAGCCAGTCTCGAAGCGCGTTGTTCATGCGCGTTTGCCAGCCTTCGCCGCTGTTCTTGAACCGTTCGATGATCTCGGCGTCGTATCGAATCGTGACGGCGATCTTTGGATTGATGAGCTTTGGACGTCCGCCGCGTCGCTTCATCTGCGCAAACTGTTCGTCGCTCGGCTCGAACGTATCCGGATCGGCGGCGATGCCGCGAGCGATCATATCTTCTTCGGCCGGAGTGTTACGGCGTAGTTTGGGTTGCTTGTTCATAACGTTCAATCTCCCGGTTGTTGGCCTTTCGCAAGCTAATGATCCTGAATGTTTCGCCGCGTTGCGTGAACACCACGCAGTAGAGGCGGGAGCTAATCACGGCGTAGCCGATTTCTCGTAGTTCGCCATAGTCCTTACGGTCATCAGGCGCGCACCAGACAGCGGTCCAGTCGATAAATTCGGCCAGCGCCAGTGGAACTCCGTGCTTGTCCTCGTTCGTGACGCTCTTGGGCCAGTCGTAGGTTGTCTTCATCAATTATTGTAGTTACGAAAACTAGGTTAATCAAAGGATTTTTGTAACTACGTTATTCGCGGGTTCCCGCATACATGGCGTCGTTGTTTGCACCCGGGACTGCCGGTGTGGACAGCTCGCTCCGTATGAGTGGACTGGCGTATAGCGATTCGTTCGCAGGCGGTCTTAACAGCCGCGCTGGAATGCTGGCCGGCTGCTGGATTCGGCGTTCGATCTCGGTGTATCCCATCTGGTCGCGCATTAGCTCCAGCTCGAGCGCGTCCAGACGCAACACGGCTACGGCCCATGGTGGAATGACGGCGCGGCCATTCATCCAGTCCTTGATGGTGCGTTCGTGGCGGCCGAGCTTGCGGCACAGGTAGCGCATTGGCAGGTTGCCTACGTAATGCAGGAATTCGGTTGGCGACGCGGCGTTGTAGCGCGTGAGGATTTTTGGTTTGCGTTTTTTCATGGTGGTCTCGCGTGGGGATTACAGTCTGCGGCCATGGACAAAAAAGCCGCTCATGGGAGCGGCTGTTTCGTTGTGTGACGCGAAGTGAGCTCGTATCTTTCATATAAATTACAATCCCAATTTATTGGTGATAATTTATGTTATGTCAAATTATAGTGTGGACACTACGCCGGTCGCTGAACGCAGCCAAAGCAGCCCTTTTCGCCGCATTGCTTCGACCGGCAGCAAGCTAAAAAATCCAGCACTTCACGCTTCGAGACGCCTGCAATCAGCAGGCGTTTTTTTTGCGCCTCGATCTTACGGTAGATTCGCCGACGACGTGCGTCATGTATACCACGACGAGTGTTCCGAATATGCCAGTACAAATTTCTGATCTCACTGGCCACCACCAGCAACCCCGAATGGTTCACTACTGGCCGAGGCCACAACTCAAGCTGCGGCATGCACCGCCTTGTCAGTTACCCCGGCATGGCGCTGGAAGTCGGCAAGCAAAACGGCGGCATCAGTCCGCACGTTTTGATATCGCACCAACGGCAGCCCCGCGGCAGCGCATATATCGTTCTTCGTCGTATCGCGATGCTGCGCCGACTTTACGGCATGACTGCGATCATCAAGCTCGACTACGTACAACACCAGCCCGCCAGCCCCGCACACCACGAAATCGAGTACCTTCCGGTCAAACCGGTTGATCAGACCCACCACCACCGCACCAACCAAGATAGCGACAATCAACATACGCAGCCCCTAGTAATTTGCGAAATCGCAGGCCGGTATAACGTCCAAATGAAGCTTTTATTTAACACACTCTCACAACATTATGCTCAGCGAATCGCCGCACCACGACACACAGCCGCCGGCATACAGGCATAAAAAAGCCCGTCAGCGACGGGCTCTTTCTCGATACGCGGACACATTCACACTTCCGGCCAGAATCTCTCATCGAACACCTGCTCGACGCTGTACGGCAAACATTTACGAACATCATGCGTTAGCCGTCGCGTGTCCTTCGTTAGCGGTCGTTCGTGCCCATTCGGCAAGAAACCCCGCGACTTTCTCCTCAATACCACTCTCGACAGTGCGCAGGCGCAGGATGGGAAGACCACTCTTCGCCAGGATGCTGTTCTTCAAGGCATCTCGCGCCGCTTGCTCTGGCCTGTCATGGGAGCCGCCATCGACTTCGATCACCCCCAACGGGGTTTTGCCCACCTTGAAATACAGCACGAAATCGCAACTGGCCCGGTTGCGCATGAATGCCAGTTCTCGCGCCGTCAAGGCCGGGTTAGTCGATGAGGCGATCTGGTCCAGCGCGATCTGGGCGTGGAAGGTTATTGCCTGACACGACGCGTCGGACAGCGCCTCGCGGAGCACCTGCGCCACAATCTGCTCCGATTTGTACCGTGAATCTTCGGGCCGTAACCTGGAGTTCAGCCGCGCCAGGGATTGGTCATATTCCTTGTACAGCAGGTCGAAGGCCGACACCACGGGTGCGCGCACGATCTGCTCGTCCTGCGCGTAATACTCGACGTAGCGCATCAAGGCCGCGATGTGGCCGTTGTTCGCGGTGAAAACCCCGTCGCCCGTCACTAAAGTGAACCGACTCCTGGCTCGCGACACCGCCACATTGACCATACGGGGATCATCGACGAAATCCAGCCGCTCCTGGTTGTAACGCTTCTTGTCCAATACGGTGGAGAAGACGATCTCGTCGCATTCCCTGCCCTGGAACTTGTGCACGGTGTCCTTGACGAAGTCCGCTGGCAAACGCGTGCCGGAGAGCGTGACCTGCGCCCTGAAGGGGGCGATGAAGCCTCGGCCGTCGCTGTCCAGCCCGACAGGCTCGCCCTCGTCTTCGAGCACCTTGCGCAACGAATCCAGTTCCCTAAGATTGGTGTTCTTGCGGGCATGGTTGCCCTTGGCGGTCACCAGCAGCCGCAGGGAAGCTTCGCCGTTGTCCTGAGTCATCGGTACCAGTGCGTTGTCGTAGAACTGCTGATTGCAGAACTGGATGATCCTGGGATGGCAGCGGTAATGTTCTTTCAACAAGGTCCTGGGCAACGCATCCTTAAACACACCGATGCACGAATCGAGCAGGCTGTATCGCTCGCAATCGTACGCGTCAGCTGGGGCTTGCAGGCCCAGCTCCACCGGAATATGCGCCAACTGCCGGCTGTCGCCTACGACGATCAGGTTCTTCGCGCAGCCCAACGCCAGAATGCCAGGCACGATGTCCTGCTGCGAGGCCTCATCGATGACGATGTAATCGAGGGTTGCCCCCCGCGCGATCGAATTGACGATCGAGTGTGTGCTGCTCCCAAGGATCGGGAAGCGTCGTATGAACGCATCGAACTGTTGTCGGTACTGCTGCTCATCGAAGATTTGCGACGCCGGGACTTGCGCATGCAGGTGATGCTTCAGGTAGCGCATCGACCCTGTGGTCAATGCCTCCAGCAAGGCCGTGAAATGACCGCGCGCCAGCGACTCGCGGCAAGCCTGCAAGGCCGCCTCTTTCTTCTGCAGTGCCTTGTCGTAGTAGTGCATCTGCAGGGCATGGAAAAGGGACAGCCGCGCTTCCTTCGCGAAAGGTTTGGCGCGGAAAATCTTGAAGTTGAACAGCAGCTCGATTCGGTCCTTGAGTCGGATGCGTTGTTCCCCAAGATGGGACAGGTAGGCCATCAGGTCTGCCGTCTTGCTCGGGGACAGCCCGTACTTGTCCAGAGAGGCTTGAATCTGTACCCCGTTCGCGTCCTGCCACTGTTGCAGATAGCGACGCTCGATAGTGAGCTCGTCGATGTCGGCCTGCAATTGCGCTGCCGTGTTGTGGTCGTGCAGATGCTGCTTCAACCGGGCAATCGTCGCCTGGATTTCGTCCATGGTCGGCGCGGACTCGGGTTCGCTCGACGGCCAGGGAGGCAGGTTGGCGAAGAAGTCCTCCCGATTTTCCTTGCTGCCGAGCTTGGCGACCAGGTGGCCCAGGCCGAACTTTTCCAGCTTCTCGTAAACGTTTTCCACCGCCGGATTATTGTTCGACAGTACCGCGACCGTTTTACCGCGTAGCAAGATATTGGCGAGGATGTTCAGGATGGTCTGCGTCTTGCCGGTTCCGGGCGGCCCCTCAATGACACTGACCTGCGCGCTGAACGCACGCTCGACCGCCGCGAGCTGGCTTTCGTTCACGCCGAATGGATAGATCAGGCCACCGTCCGGCGCCTGCGTTCCGTTCTGCCCGGTGCAATAAGCATGCAAGGCAGTGTCCGGACGGGGCGGTAGTTTCTCCAGTTGGCGCACGATATTGGCCGCGATCTGATGCTGATCCTCCGAGCCCGCGCGCTCCCTTCGGGTGTTCGCCACAGCAACGAAATAGCGGAAAACCGGCTCTTCCATCATCGCTGCCGGCGTGACGAACCCGATACTGTTCAATTTGTAAACGTAGGGCCTGGCAGTGCCCGGATAGTAGACGACGGCATACCGCTCGCCGTAGATCGTCGCCTTTTCAATGGGCTGGACAGTCGCGCTACCCTGCTTCGTCAGCAGCATCTCTCCCAATTCACGAATGGGAACGACGCGGCAGTCGCTTAGCGGACGTGTGAATTTCTTTTCGGATGGGAAATAGCACGTCAGTTGCAGGGTTTCGTACTTCTTACTCCAGTAAATCTCCCAGTCGCTGATCTTGGTGGTCTTGTCCTCTCCACCTACATGGATAGAAACCATAAGTCCTTTATTCGTGCTCGAACGACATATTGTCGCCAATCTTTGCGACAGTGTCGATTGGCCGCTCACAGCCGGGTTCTGCGGCTCAATTTCGCTGATTCCGCAGAATTGCTTCCAGTTTGGAGTCCTTCTTCTGTCCGAGCAGGAAGCGACGACACGCCACGGCAGCTATCAAGGCGGCGATCGACGCAATAACCCACTTATTTAAATGAAGTGCGGCGCTGAGGGGTACCCCAAGACCGATGAAGATTGGAATCGAAAATAGCGCGTCGGAAACGATCAGTTCCGGCCAGACACGCTTGATCTGCGAGCACAGAAAGTCATTGCGTTTCGCGCGAGCACAGCACCGCGATGGATCGCGAAGTTGTGCGGCATAACGCCAGTAGTCCGACGGGGCCGATCCCGAAGGTGTCGCGATGCTGATCGACGAAGGCCTTCAGGACTTGAAACGGCGGTCGAGCTCCGCCTGGGCGAAAAAACGCGCTCGCGACCTTGAGAATCTCGTTGGCACGACGCAGTTCCTTGACCTCGCGCTCCAGGGCCTTCAGCCGTTCGCGTTCGTCGGTGGTCACGCCATCACGCTCGCCCGGGTCAACCTGGTCACGCTTGACCCATTCGTGCAGCGTCTGCGGCGTACAGCCGATCATCGGCGCAATCGACTCGACCGCTGCCCACATCGACGGATGTTCGCTACGCTGCTCGCGCACCAGACGTACTGCCCGCTCGCGGACTTCCGGGGAAAACCTGGTTACCTTCTTGTTCATGGCTCCATTCTCTCAAGACTTGGAGCCTCCACAAAATTGGACTGCCCCCCAAGAGTTGGACGTTGAAGCGTTAATTTTTTCCCGCTCGCATTCGATATTCCACGGGACTCAGTCCACCAAGTTTCGATTTGATGCGGCGCCGGTTGTAGTAGTCGATGTAGCCCTTCAGGCCTGCCCGTAACGCGTCGACGTCTGAAGTCCGTGAGATGGAAATACTCGGCCTTCAGAGTGCCAAAGAAGCTCTCCATGGCCGCGTTATCGAAGCAATTTCCTTTTCTCGACATACTTTGCTTCATTCCGTAGCGCGCCAGTGCCGCTCGGTACGGTTGCATGCGATAGTGCCAACCCTGGTCTGAATGAAGCATCGGTGTAGCAGCATTCCCGCGTTTCCTGACAGCTTTCTTGAGCATGCCCATGACCATCGGGAAGTCGGGGCGATGGCTCGACTGGTAGGCGACAATTTCCCCATTGTAGAGGTCCATGACCGGAGAAAGGTACAGATTTTTCCCCGCGACCCGGAACTCGGTCACATCGGTAACCCACTTCTCGTTTGGGCCCGACGCGGTGAATTCACGATTGAGCAGGTTCGGAGCGGCCTCGCCGACCTCGCCCTGGTACGACCGGAACTTCTTCCGGCGCACCCTCGACCTGATTCCCAATTCGTTCATGAGGCGCTGCACCTTCTTGTGATTGACTAGCGCGCCATCCTGCGGATAGTCAGGGTGATGCGACGATAGCCATACAAGCCGCGATGTGCAGCATAGACAGCCTGAATCTTCGCCTTGAGTCCACCATGCCGGTCTGGGACGGCCAACGTCTTGACCCGATAGTAGTACGTACTGCGTGGCAACCCCGCAGTCTGGAGAAGATCGGTCAAGGGGAACTCCTGCCTCAGTTCAAGCACTATTTTGGCTCTTTCTGCCGCGCCAACTTCTTTGCTAGAACCAAGGCATTGAATTTTTTTAGGTACGCGACCTCCGCGCGTAATTGCTGATTCTCACGAAGCAGTTGGTCTGACTCCTCAGATCGCGGAGCTTCCAACGGCTGGTTCGAGGTCTTTCTCTTTGCTGGCACCGAAACATCCTGTCCCGACGGGCGCATGCTCTTTAGCGGACGGAGCTCTCCCCGTGCTTTCTGTTGTTGCCACATCGTGATGCTGTGCGGGTTGCCGATATTGTAAATGGCAGCCAGCTCTCGACAGGAAAGGTTCTCAGCCACGCCCCGGTGCACCACCTCAAGCTTGAACTCAGCGGTGTAAGCACCACGCTGCCGGATGAGCCCGGCGTTACCATGGTGACGATATGCCGCGACCCATCGCCTCACCATACTTTCTGCAATACCGAATTTCGCCGCAAGGAGCTTATAGCCCCCTTCGCCAGCGAGGTACTCGCGAACCACCTTCCCCTTAAACTTTACATCGAATTTCCTCACGAAACCTCCAAGGTCGTGTCCAACTCTTGGGGGGCAGTCCATTCCCGGGGCGGTTCACGAGCGCATTTCCAGCATTGCACGCCGTGTTCTTTAGCAAAGCACGCGAAGTCATGTATCGAAAAGCGAACGCCCGCCGGGAAACCTATCCGAACAGGTAGTTCAACCGGCACGCCCCGCACGGCTAAAATCACGTCGAAATCGAAATGGGGCCAACATGAATAACAACGTCGACCAGCACCACGAGCCGACACTACACAGCAACAAGCAGCGTCTATGGCAACACCCTGCCTACTTGACCGCGTGGGAATACCTTCCCTACGGCCTGCAAATCCGGCTACTGGAATTTGAGGCCCGACTCGACCGCATCTTCCCACGCCGGCTACACGTCAAACGGCGTGGCAACGTGGCAGGGCTTAAACGCGCCGTGTTTACCGTGCTTATAGCCGCAGTCATGCACGCAATCATCATCTCCATGCAACACAGCCAATAGCGATCGACTACGAACGCCCCGCGAAGCACACTCCACACCTCCCACGCACTGTCGGCATTCACCCGACGAAATGCGTAGCACGCCTCATACTCGCCACGACGGCTCCTTCACCCCGACATTCAGTGCAGACAGCGGCGAGACTTTTTCCCTCTGCCGTCTCGCACGCCGCATCAAATGAAACAACTCGCGCAGCACATTGCGCGATGCCGTCTGTTTCCCCGAGGCCAAACCCGCAACCGCGCCATAGTGCATCTCGACAGCCTGCACAATTTGCGCACGCTCATCACGCAGCGTGCATGGCAACTCTCCATGCGGCTCTGCGTTTCCCATAGGCTCGGCAGAAACGGGCCGTGAATGATCGTCGGCCACAACATTTTCTTTACCCTCGCGCAACTTATCCTCGTTTGCCAAGGGCCTGCAAAAGCCGGATAGTGCGGCCTCAGTCATTTGCCGACACACGTTCAAGGACTCATTGCCCATGAAGCTCAAAGCGCTCCGCCTCGTCACGGCCGCCACCTTCGCCACGTTCGCGCTGTGCGCGCTCTCCCCTGCAAGCCACGCCGCCGATCAGAACGCGGACCACGACACCGCCCGGATCAAGCCCGCCGTCGATGCCGCGATCCAGCCGCTGATGGCGAAGTACCACGTCGCCGGCATGGCGGTCGGCGTGATCGTCGCAGGCAAGCCATACGTGTTCGACTACGGCGTCGCGTCGACGCAAACCGGCAAGCCGGTCACACGCGATACGCTGTTCGAACTCGGCTCGGTCAGCAAGACGTTCACGGCGACGCTCGCATCGTATGCGCAACTGGACGGCAAGCTCTCGCTATCCGACAGCACCGGCCAGTATCTGCCGACGCTGCGCGGCACGCCCTTCGGCAAGGTCAGTCTTCTGAATCTCGGTACGCACACACCGGGCGGTTTACCGCTTCAGGTGCCGGACGACATCCATAACGATGCGCAGTTGCTCGAGTACTTCAGGAACTGGCAACCGGCTCACGCGCCGGGTACTTACCGGACCTATTCGAATCCGGGCATCGGCACGCTCGGGTTCATCACCGCGAAGAGCATGGGGCAGAACTTCACCGCGTTGGTACAGCAACGCCTGTTTCCGGCGCTCGGCATGAAGAACAGCTATATCGATGTCCCGGCGGCGAGGCTGCCGGACTATGCGCAAGGCTATACGAAAGATGGCGCGCCGATTCGCCTGCAAGGCGGCATGCTCGCCGCCGAAGCCTACGGCGTCAAGTCGAACGCCGCCGACATGCTGCGCTTCATGCAGGCGAACATGAACATGCTTCCGATCGACGACAAACTCCAGCGTGCGATCGACGCGACTCACACCGGCTACTTCAAGGCCAGTGTGCTGACTCAGGACCTGATCTGGGAGCAGTACCCCTACCCCGTTGCATTGAAGACTTTGCAGGCGGGCAACTCGCCGGAGATAGCCCTTAACGCGACACCCGCGGCGGCAATCGAGCCGCCGCTGCCGCCGCAGCAGGACGTGTGGATCAACAAGACCGGCTCGACCAACGGCTTCGGTTCCTATATCGCGTTCGTGCCGAGGCAGCGTATGGGCATCGTGATCCTCGGCAACCGCAATTTCCCGATCGAGGCTCGGGTGAATGCGGCTTATCAGATACTCACGACACTTTCGGCGGCGTCGAACACGAGCAAGGCGAAATAATCGCCGAGCGGTCATTGAACACAACTCGCCAATCCAACCGCAAAAACACTCAAGATACCGAAGCAACATCAAAAATAAAAACGCCCGGCGCTCCCTTGAGTCAGGGAAGCGCCGGGCGTCTATCCAACAACCGCTACTGACTCGCGGCCGCGCCGACGCCGGCCTTCTTCTGCGCCTGCTGCAGATTGTTCGGATAGTTCGGATCGTTTTGCCCTGGCTGATAGCCCGCGTCTTCGAGTTTCTTCAGCTCGGCATTCTTCTTCGCACGAGCCTGTTTGCGGGCCGCTTTGCGCGCGGCCTTCCGCTCGGCCTTGGTCGGCTTCGCGGCACTTGCGGCGGCGGCCGGGGACGCAGTGTCGTTCTGCGCGACAGCGAGCGGGATCGTGCCGGCCACCAGTGCCGCAGCCGAAATCCCGAGCATGATTCGTTTAATGGCAAAGCTCTTCATAACTGATATCCCCCAAGGGAGTGTTGGCAACAGAGTTAAAGTCCATCTGCGAATCGTGGTTCATCAAGGCGGATTGCGCAGCCTTTTACGTCACCGCCGGCTCAAGCTTACAGGCAAATAGAGGCCGCGGGTTGGCAGCGTTGATCGCAACGCATATCGCCTGATCCATCGCGGCTCGGGTTCGATCTGACAAAGCGCTCATCTCGGCATAAGTTCTGCAATGCAGAATCAATAAATAATGCTATTCCATACGCTTCAATCGGAATCTCATCTAAATCTCCCCAATATCACAAGGGTTTACTGGTAAAACATCGTATATCGAGCAGACTAGGTATTTTCCCTTGTTTGGACTGCATTGCAGTTCTTCATGCAGCTTACCACGTTGACACATAGCGAACGGTCGTGCCAAATTCCGTCTGAACTCTGTGAGCACACCAATCAGTCCGGTTGAGTGCTTCATGGAATCGTTCGCTATCAGGAGATCAGCCAAACAGAAAAACGCGCAGTCGATCCAGTCCTGACGTCCAATAGCACGCTCTTCATGTTCCGTAATCCTGATGGATCGCAAGAGAGTTCTATTGCCGGTCGAAATCGCAGCGCGGCGCGGATTCATTTCATCGTTCATCCGAAAACGTAAAACAAGGAGACACGCAGCATGCCGGCAAGTCATCGCAACAGGATCGGAGTCGTTCTTGGATTGATGGGGGCGTGTGCGCTAGGTGCGGCCCCGAGCGCTCAGGCGCAAAGCAGTGTCACGCTCTACGGTATCGTCGACGCGTCGCTGCTCTATACCAGCAAGACACTCGACATGAATACCGGCCAGAGCGCCGGCCATCAGTATTCGTTCACCGACAGCGGCCTGTCCGGCTCGCGCTTCGGCCTGCGTGGCGCCGAAGATCTCGGCGGCGGCATGCGCGCGATCTTCCAGTTGGAAAGCGGCTTTAGCGTGGCCAATGGCTCGCTGAACAATTCGAACGGCAATCTGTTTGGACGTCAGGCGTGGATCGGCATCGACAGCCGCTTCGGTACAGTCAAGGCCGGCTTGCAGTTCTCGCCGTTCTTTCTGTCGGTGTACGACTTCGACCCGCGCGACATGGACTATTTCGGCAGCGGTCTCGTCACCTATCTGAACAACGTCTATGTGACGGGCCTGTTCAATCCCAACGGCATTTCCTACACGTCGCCGGAAATCGCGGGCTTGCAAGGCAGCGCGATGCTCGCGCTCGGCGGAACTGCCGGTGATTTTCAGGCAGGTCGCCAGTACTCGGCGAGCCTGCGCTATCACTTCGGCGGACTCACGATCGACGCCGCGCTCTACAGCGGCAACGCGGGCGGCAGCGCCGCGGCCATCGCGATTCCGAGTGCCGTCGAATTCAACGGCCGCGCGCTCGGTGCGCGCTACGTGTTCAACAGCCTGACCGTGATGGCTGCGTACACGCAGTACAAGGTGGCGGGCTCGTTCAACAATCGTGTCTATTCGGGCGGCGCGAGCTATCGCATCACGCCGGCATTGAATCTCGACGCGGGCATCTGGGTCACGCGCGATGCAAACGAATCGTCGAATAATTCGATTCTCGCTTCGACCGGACTTGAATATTCGTTATCCAAAGCGACGGTCACGTATGCACAGGTCGGCTTCGTGACCAATCACGGCGCCATGCACGCGGGGCTCTCGGTCAATAACGCACTCGATCTGCCCACGGGCACGACGGCCGGCGTGAGCCTCGGCATTCGCCATACGTTCTAGATGCGGACGGTGCGCCGTGCAGACGGCGCACTGTTGCATGTTGCTGTTGCGGTGGATGGTTTCGGGTAATGAGAGGGAACCGATGCGGGTTCCGGGCGGTAACAGCTCTCACTGATCGCCTGGCTACCTCAACGGCAAGTTGGCAACGGCATTGCGTAGCTGTTCGGCGCGTCGATTGTTGAGCACCGCCACGCAAGCCAGTCGCCCCATCTCATGCGCGTTACCTGCTCCGCCACCGCTTAACGAGGCTGAAAACTCACACTCGGTGTCGCGATACCTGGGAGACTCCCGGTCCGATGCGACCAGTTTAGCTTTTGCTACGTTAATGTACTTGCTGTCTTCATCCCATTGGGTGAGCGAGTGGCCCACGGCTTCCTCGGCTCGTTGCAGCGCTACCTGACTCTCCGCGACTTTTTGTGCAAGGCAATCCCGCATTCCGGCCTGTGAATAAGCGCTGCACAGATTTTCTTGAGTTTGAACGGTATCGTGAGGAGCGGCATGAGACAGTGCCGGCAAAGAGAGTGAGCAACTTAGGGCAATCAGCTTTAGTGTGTGCATATGGTTGCGTTTCCTTTTCGAGCCACGCTTAATGCATAGTCCAATTTTTTGCGTAACTTGGGTCTCGTTGCATCGAGTTGTAGCGCAGTGCGATTAATGTCGCAGATGACGGGCACCAGTCTACATGACACGCGAGCCGATCAAATGGAGATCGACAAGCCGGCGTTCGACACGTTCCTGACTCATCGTGTTGATGATAAGTGGATCACCTACTCTTGTCGAAATAGTTGTCGGCAACCCAACCATCTCCTTTAGGAGGACAATGAACAGCCGTATATTGGAAGACCTTTTCAACGACTACTCGCCCTGGATAACAAACGTCGCCAGGAGCAAGCCGAAAAATCTCCTCTTGCGTGTCCCCATCCGGAGATCGATAGACCGGCATTTCTTTCTGAACACGCCATGTTTCACCCGTATGGTTCTCACAACCGATGAGAGTCAGAAAGGCCGCGACGGCAAGCCTCTTCATCGCGCTCTCGGGTATTCAATTTTTCGGGCCACTCTTTTTGAGTGGTTCAACCCAGTCACGATATCGGCGGGGCTAATCATCTCGAACGCCGACCAACGGGGATCGTAAGCGACAATACCAACCGTACCCAGTACGTCGGCAACATTGCTTGAACAACTATTATCGAGAAAACTGTATTCGTGCGATTTTGGATCTAACGTGAAAATCCTAACTCTTCGCTCCAATTCAGTTTTGATTGTTTGTTTTTCGTCAGACGACACACGAATTACATAGCCGACGCTGTTGCGATACGAGTTCCGATAAAGATAGTCATTCCGGTCAGTGGTAAAGTATTTTTCGTGCGCCCGAGAATAAACTTTGTTATCGACAATAATTGCCACATGGCCAAACTGCGAGCCGTGGCTCAATAAGCGTGACTCGCTTACCACGACCTCCACCACATCTGATTGAACGGCGATCTCTTTGACCGAGGCGAGCGCGTCCTGCTGCACGTCGCGCGCACAAGCCGCATGCCGAGCGTCGTGCCGAGCCGCGCGAACTCGCGGCCGAAACCCGAGCCCGCGCCAGTGATGACCACAACCTTGTCCGCAAATTGGTTCACGCATCGCCCTGTTCGGATTGCTATCGATTACAGGATTGCCGAGTACGACATGCCGGCAATACCAAAGAACAGTTCGAGCCCATTCATTACGCCACGTCCCCTGCACTCGTTTGCGCATTGGCTTGAGCCGCCGTGCGCGCCTCGTCCTCTTCCTGCAACTTGCGCCACAGAATCTTGCCGCTGCCCGATTTCGGCAGCGATGCGACGAATTCGACGATACGCGGCGCCTTGTAGGCCGCCATCTGCCCGTGCGCCCAGTCGATGATCTCCTGCGCGCTGATCGTGCCCGCATGGGCCGCGTCGGGCACGACGAGCGCCTTGACCGTCTCGCCGCGCTTCTCGTCCTTCACACCGATCACGCACACTTCGTGAATCGCCGGATGCCGGTACATCAGCGCTTCGACCTCGGCCGGCCAAACCTTGTAGCCCGACGCGTTGATCATGCGTTTGAGCCGGTCGGTCATGAAGAAATAGCCGTCCTCGTCGATATGGCCGAGGTCGCCGGTACGCAGAAAACGCTTGCCGTCGAGTTCGACGAACGCCTCCGCGGTCGCCTTCGGATTGCGCCAGTAGCCCTGCATCACTTGCGGCGCGTTGACGACGATCTCGCCGGTCTCGCCTTGCGGCAACTCCTGCAGCGTAGCCGGATCGATCACGCGCGAATCGACGTCGAACACCGGAATACCGAGACATTGCGGCTTCGGACGATGCGGCGGATTGATATGCGTGCCGGCAATCGTCTCGGACATGCCGTAGCCCTCGACATAGTCGAGCCCGGTCAGCATCTTCAGCTTCTTCGCAATCGCGTCGGGCATTGCCGCGCCGCCGCCGCGCGTGCCGGACAGGCTCGAGAGATCGTAGTCGCCGAGCTGCGGATTCGAGAGAAAATCGACCATCATCGTCGAGATCGACTGCCAGGCGCTGATGCGATATTTCTGCATGCAGAGCGCAGCGGCATCGCGGTCCCAGCGCGACAGCACGACGATCGTCGCGCCCGCGAACACCACGCTGTTCATGCCGCCCTGCATGCCGGTCACGTGAAAGAACGGCAGCACCGACAGATGCACGCCATCGGCCGCCGACGAAAACCACACGCAGCCGCCGAGCAGCGTGCTCATCACGCTGCGATGCGTATGCATGCAGCCCTTCGGCCGGCCAGTGGTGCCCGACGTATACGGCATCACGCAGAGGTCGTCGGGGCCGGCCGTGAGCGGACCGGGCGCGATGTTTCTCGCGAGCACATCCGACCACGCGGTGACGCCGTCGCGATCGAACCTCCCGCGCGGCGCGGCAACGAACTCGGGTACCGCGACCGGCGACGGACGCTGCAGATAATCGCCATACGTCGCGACGATCACGTGTTCGAGCCCCTGCCCCGGCTGCTTGCCGATCAGCGGTTCGACGTGCCTGAAGAGACACTGCGGCACGATGATCGTGGCCGCGCCGCTATCCTCGACGTAATGGGCAAGCTCGTCGCCCATGTTCATCGGATTGACCGGCACCACGACCGCGTTCGCGCGCAGAATGCCGTAGTACGCGATGATCCACTGCGGACTGTTCTGCATATAGAGCAGCACGCGATCGCCGGCCTTTACGCGGCACTCGTGCTGCAAAAAGCCCGCGACGCGCTCGGCTTCGTCCTTGAACTGTGCGAACGTGACCGGCGTGCCGTAGTAAATGATGAAGGGCTTGTCGGGAAAACGCGCCGCCGATACTTCGGCGTTGTAGAAAAGATTGGTGTGCGGCAACGTCAGATGCCGCGGCACTTGCGGCGGCCAATGCGGGTAATGGCGTTCGTTCATACACGTCTCCGGTTTTATTCTTTCTGCGAACCCGACTCGCGCGCGGCGTCCACCTGCGCTTCGAAAACCGCTTCAGCCGGATAGACGTATTCGTCCATGAACGCGTTCAAACGCTTTTGCAGATCGCGGACCTTGTCCGGGTACTCGAAGTTCATGCAACGTCTCCATGTTGTTGCTCCCGCGAGAAGCTTCGCCCGCGCTGCCTGCCGCTACGCTGCCCCGAATCAGACGATGATCGAGCCGCCATCCACCGCGAGATACTGGCCCGTGACATGGCGCGACGCTTCGCTCGCGAGAAACACGACCGGGCCCTTCAGGTCCTCGTCACCGCCGAGGCGCTGCAACGGCGTGCGCGCGACGATCGAGTCTTCGAGCTGGTCGAGCAACCCGGCCGACATCTTCGACGGGAAAAAGCCCGGACAGATCGCGTTGACGTTGATGTTGTACTTGCCCCATTCCGCCGCGAGCGCGCGCGTGAAGTTGATCGCCGCGGCCTTCGAGGTGTTGTAGGCAATCGTGTTCATGCCCGGCGGCGAGCCCTTCAGGCCCGCGACCGATGCGACGTTGATGATCTTGCCCGCACGCTGCGGAATCATGCTGCGCTTGCCGACTTCGCGCGCGAGAAAGAACGGCGCGTTGACGTTCAGGTTCATGACCTTGTGCCACGCTTCGTCGGGATACGCTTCGGCGGGCGCGCCCCAGGTCGCCCCCGCGTTGTTGATGAGAATGTCGATGCGGCCATGCGCGCTCATCACTTCGTCGACGAGGGCCGGAATGCCTTCGAAGCGCTGCAGGTCGTTGACGATGGCCCTCGCCTCGATGCCGCGGCCTTGCAGATGTTCTCGCGCCTCGGCGAGTTCCTCGGCCTTGCGCGCGGTGATCGCGACACGGCAGCCCATCTCGCCGAGCGCCTCGGCCATTTGCAGACCGAGTCCGCGCGAGCCGCCGGTAATCAATGCCACCTTGCCATCGAGTTGAAACAGGTCTTTCACCGACATCGCGACACTCCTTCAGTTGTTCTGCAATGCAGATTGCTATTCCATAATTTCCCGACCATCATACGTGTCGAAATTCACCGTGTAAATAAAAGCACGATCATTCTTTTTCGTTATAAACTGACTCGCATTGCCGCCGCGTGGTTCCTCGGGACTTACCCGCATACCGCGTTCTTCAAACGATCCAGGCCGCATCGGTCGCGCTGTGCGCTCGCGTGTTTTGCGCCGCGCTTCGTAACCGTTCCGCATAGCGGCTTACCTCAGGATGGGTTTTCAGCAATGCAAGACGCGCAAATCATCAACACGCAGGATCTGGATTTCCAGCTGTTCGAAGTGCTCGAAGCCGGGACGCTGACGCGGCGCGCCCGCCATGCGGACCACAGCCGCGAGACCTTCAATGCCGCGCTCGACACCGCGCATGCGGTAGCCGTCGAAAAATTCGCGCCGCACAACCGGCTTTCCGACGAGCACGAACCGCAGTTCGACGGCCAACGCGTGACGCTGCCCGGCGCAGTAAAAGATGCGCTCGACGCCTTGCGCGGCACCGGCTTTCTCGCCGCAAGCAAAGACTACGAACTGGGCGGCATGCAACTGCCGGCGACGATTTCGTTTGCGTGCCTGTCGCTGTTCAAGAGCGCCAACATCGCGACCTCGTCGTACGCCATGCTGACGAGCGCGAATGCGAACGTGATCGAACGCTTCGGCTCGGCACAGCAAAAGCGCAAGTACCTGCGCGCGCTGCTCGAAGGCCGCGCGTTCGGCACGATGGCGCTGACCGAGCCGCAGGCCGGTTCGAGCCTGTCCGATCTCGCCACCACCGCGACGCCGAATGCGAACGGCACGTGGTCGATTCGCGGCAACAAGATTTTCATTTCGGGCGGCGATCACGCGCTGAGCGAGAACATCGTGCATCTCGTGCTGGCGCGTATTGCGGGCGGGCCGCCCGGCGTCAAGGGCATTTCGCTGTTCACAGTGCCGAAGTTTCGCGTCAACGACGACGGCAGTCTCGGCGAGCGCAACGACGTCGCGCTCGCGGGCCTGATTCACAAGATGGGCTGGCGCGGCACGACCTCGACGATGCTGTCGTTCGGCGAGCATGGCGAATGCATCGGCGAGCTGGTCGGCGAGCCGCATCACGGGCTCGTGTATATGTTCCATATGATGAACGAGGCGCGCATCGGCGTCGGCCTCGGCGCCGTGATGCTCGGCTATCGCGGCTATCTCGCGTCGCTCGACTATGCGCGCGAGCGGCCGCAAGGACGTCATCCGACCAACAAGAATCCGCTCGATCCGCCATTGCCGCTGATCGAACACGCGGACGTGCGGCGCATGCTGCTTGCGCAAAAGGCCTATGTGGAAGGTGCGTATGCGCTATGCCTGTACGCGGCGCGTCTCGTCGACGAACAGAACACCGGCGAGAGCGACACCGCGCGCGCCGAAGCGGCACTGCTGCTCGACCTGCTGACGCCGGTCGTGAAGTCGTGGCCGTCGCAATGGTGTCTCGAAGCGAACAGCCTCGCGATCCAGATTCATGGCGGCTACGGCTATACGCGCGAGTATCCGGTCGAGCAGTTCTATCGCGACAATCGCCTGAACATGATTCACGAGGGCACGCACGGCATTCAGGCGATCGACCTGCTCGGCCGCAAGGTCACGATGAAACAGGGCGCCGCGCTAAAGCTCTTCGCGCGCGAGTTGCAACGCACGATCGACGCAGCGAGCGAGCATGCGCCGCTACACGCATACGCCGAAGCGCTCAACGACGCGTGGCACGCGCTGAGCGGCACGCTCGATGCTCTGCTGCCCGCGCTCGCGAGCGAAACCGACCGTGCGCTTGCGAACGCCAATGCATTCCTCGAAGCATTCGGCCATATCGTGCTGGCGTGGACGTGGCTCAGGCAGGCGCTCGTCGCGCATGCCGCGTTGCCGAAGGCCAACGACGCGGCGGATCAGGACTTCTATCGCGGCAAGCTGCATGCGTGCCGGTGGTTCTTCCGGTGGGAATTGCCGCGCGTGACGGCAATGCTGGCACCGCTGCGCGATCTCGACGACACGACGTTCAGCATGTCGCCGCGGTGGTTCTAAACGCCCTGCGCTCACACTAAACGCTGAACACTGAACCCCAAACGCTCGACGCCGCTCGAAACCAAAACCGGAACGCGCCGCCGCTCAATGCGACAGTGCGATTTCGAGCTGCGTTACCACGTCGATCAGACGCGGCCTGACCTGTTCGAGCAGAAATTCTTTCGAGAGCTTGAAGGCCGGGCCGCCGACGTTGATCGCCATGGTCGGCAACTCGCCGCCCGGCTGGAACGCGCGCGCAATGCCGTTGACGTCCTTCTGCCAGTCGCCGAACGAAGTCGTCACGCCGAGCGTGCGGTAATCGTCGAGCGCCTTCTCGATGCCGCGCCGCGTCTTCGGCCATGCGACGTGATCGAGTTCGCGCACCTGTTCCATGAAACTGAGGCGGTCGTGCTCGGGAATCGCCGCGAGCCACGCGCGCCCTATCGCCGAGGTCGCGACCGGAATACGCGAACCGACTTCGAGCGTCAGCGTGAGCGCGACCGAGCCGCGGCAATTTTCGACGTAGATCATCGAGAGCCGGTCGCGCGTGCCGAGCGAAACGGTCGCACCGGACACGTCGGCGAGTTCCTGCATGATGGGCCGCGCGATCTTGCGCACGTCGAGACGCGCGAGCATCGCACTGCCGAGCGCGAGCGATGCCGTGCCGAGCCGGTACTTGCCGCTCTCCTTCAGATGGATCAGATAGCCGAGCAGCGTGAGCGTATGGGTCAGGCGCGAGACCGTCGACTTCGGCAGCCTGCAGCGCTGCGCCAGTTCCTGATTGCTGAGCGACCGGTCGCCGGAGCGGAAACACGCAAGCACTTCGAGCCCGCGCGCGAGTGCCGTGACGAAGTGCCGGTCGTCCTTGTGCGCTTCGTGCGCGGTACGCATCGCAAGCGTGGCCGGTGCCTTCGCCGATGCCGCATCGCCGATGCCGGGGTTATCGGTGGGACGATCGTCCGGGTTGTGGTCGATTTTGCTCAAGAGGAACGAGGCTCCCGCGAAGCGGCTGCATGAGGCATGAACCGTGGGATGGATCGAAGGGCTGATCCGGGATGCGGAATTATAGTCCAGCAAACAGGCCGGGCGGCACCGGGGTCCGGCCTACGGAGATGCGCGCGCGAACCGCGCTCGATAGGCGGCATGCCCTTTTCAGCGGCATCGCTTTTCGGAATTCTCCAATTCATACCGCGACCTTGCTCGTGAAGAATGGCCGCGCGAGGCGACGTTCGGGTTGGCCCGCTTCTCTCGCTGATGGAATCACGGCTCATGCCTCGCGACGCGCTTCTTCGTTCC
Organism: Paraburkholderia sp. Ac-20336; assembly: GCF_017105025.1. NCBI lineage: Bacteria > Pseudomonadati > Pseudomonadota > Betaproteobacteria > Burkholderiales > Burkholderiaceae > Paraburkholderia > Paraburkholderia sp. Ac-20336. The sequence goes on from NZ_JAAGPS010000008.1 coordinate 87,545, forward strand.
CGTTTTCCCACCCATCGCGCTCGACCTATGACTCGCCCATTCACGCGTATTGCGCTGCTGATCGGGATCAGCGCCGGGCTTTACCTGAGCCTGTTCGACCCTACTCCGCATGGACGCGAGTGCCGGATATCCGCGCCGCCCGATGGGGCGTATATGCGCCGAGCTTTGTCTGTTGCGATGGGTTCCGGCTCGTAGCGAAAGCCCGCAATATGCTGGCCGGCTCTTCGATGCGAAAAGCGGCAAGCTGCTGGCACAGCGCACTTTCAGTACGTCGGTTCCCGATCTTTTCTGGTCGACGGGCGTGCGATATTCTCTCGCGCCTTATTCGCCGCCCCGCACTCTGCCGCCATCCGTCGAATTTTCGCGGGGCGATGGCAGCGACGGGAATTCAAGCATTTCGCTACCGCCATCGATACGGGACCGGTTGCTCGCCGCGCGTCCGCGTCTGTAGCGATCCAATCCGGCTATCCGGACCGCTCGACAACGCCGCATGCCCCTCAGCAGATCAGCACTGCTTCGCATTCGAAGGCAATCTCTTCGTGTTTCGTCGCTTGCGCTCGACCATTTGCCACATCATCAAACTTTACTTTTCCGTGCTCGCCGGGCACATCGGCGAAACCAGGCTGCCCGGCGAGAACAAGACGAGCGCATCGAACGTTAAGGCAAGGCTGATATCTATGTCCAAGGTTTCCAGCAGCAACTCCACCCCCGTCGCCACTGTCGTTGATTTGCCAGCGGATGACCGTCCTTCCGCACACTCGACGAAGCAACCCTCCACGCGCACTCCGACCACGAATCAGGGTTCCCGATTCGAGGGTCTGCAAAAACGAGCATCCGTCAAAGGCGCAGCGACCCATGAAAGCACAGCGACCGGTGTCGCCGACAGCACGTCGCCGGCCCGCGCGAGGTGGCATAAGGGCTTTCAGGTAATACAGGCACGCAGGCAACGAACACAAGAGTTGTTGGAGATCCTTCGCGAAGGCGTCCCTGGCCTGCTTGAGCAGCACCAGGCGGCAAAAGCCGATTACCTCAAGCAGGCCGCGGCGCTGATGTCAAAAGGCGAGTATCCATTGCCGACGGCTTTCTCCGGGACCGTGACCCGCGATACAGCGGGTCAGATGCGCTGTACCGACAAAGCCGTCGAAGCGATTTTGCGCTTCGTGCAGGCCAGGCACTCCGCACAATTCGATGAGCTGCGATTGCCTGCGGCCGGTTGCCGACTGGGCCTTCCGCTGGACGCCGCCATTTTTGCCAGGACAGCCGCATTCGAGCACGGTTGCAAGGTGCACGGGCTGACGATGGAAGACGGCGAACAAGTCGACGCCGATATCAATCTGACGGCTTATGCGACCCGCCAGGCCATCAGGAAAGGCGTGCAGGGCTTCGGCGCCGACGCGCGCCTGAATCCGGCCACCTCAGAAGCGTCGGACGAGGCGGCCCGCTCCGGCGAGGCCATCGCGGCGTCGCACGACGGTGGAGAATCCCCGGGAGATCTGCCGCTTGCTACCCTGGACGGGAATCGGGCGTCGGCTGACACCGCACCGGCAGAGGGCCCCCATCCATTCAAGTTCCTGCAGGACATCCGTTACGAGGTCGAATCCGATCACGCGCCCTTGAAGAAACTGGTCGAACACTGCCTGAACGAAGCGGACCCGGCGACGCTCGAATTGCGTGGGCGCCTCGGGGCTCAATCGATCAACTCGGTCATCAACCAGAAGGCATTCACCAAGGAAATCGGCATCGCCATGTTTGCCAGCCTGGCGATGAGCGGCGGCCTTACCTATGCGCTCGACGCCGTGGCGTGGAAGGCACTGGTGGCCGTTGCGGCCCGCGCGTACGGAGAGACGCATCCGGTCACGCAATTCGTCGACGTGTTGACGAACTCGGTCACGCCGCTGGTCACGGAGACGGTCGACTCGCTCATCGTCAAACGACTGCTCGGCACGTTTCAGGGCGAACCGCTCCTGCCGGAGTCCGTCGAGAAATTGCTCGACGACCTCAAGGATTCGGCGGGCGCGGGAAGCATTGCGGCGGTGGGGTCCATTCCGAACAACGCGGCCGCGCTGAACAGTTCGATCGCCATGTTGCCCGTTCAGGCGTTGACGAACCAGGTGGCAGCATCCACTTCCGGTGCCATGGTGCCGCTCGAAATTGCCAACGCACACGATGAGATGGCGGCTGGCGTGACGCAAAAGATGAACGAGGGCTTTTTCCCCGCCCCGGCAGCGAACCATACCGAGGCGGCGAGCACGCCGGAAGCGAAGGCCGCGCTACGGACTCAGATCAAGTCCGATACGAAGTCCGCGCTGGAAGCGGCGCCCGGCTGGGGGATGGCGGTGAACTCGATGGGCATCGGCTCCGTGCTGAGTTTCGCGGCCGGCTTCCTGCCGGTCGACATTCCGGCCCGTCTGGGACTGGTCAGCGATTCCGTGCAGAAAATCGCCTCGATCATGCTCAATACGCCGACGGAGATCCTGAGTCTCGGTACCAACATATTGACTGCCAATCATCTGGGAATGGGGAAATGGATGACGACCGATACCGAGAAAAACCGCCAGATGATTAGCCTGATCGTCGACAAGGCAATCCAGCGCATCAAAAGCGATGACCCTGGCCGCAGCATCGAAATTACCGAAGACGAATTGCGGGCGATCGAGCATCCCAGACTGGCGCTTACCCAGCCCGCCGGGAGAAAGATTGTCGACGCGATCAATAACACCACCGACTTTCTGGCCAAGGGATGGGCGAGCATGCTGGGGCAGCCGAAACCGGTCAAGCAGAGCGAAACGGTCAGCCTGGACAGTGTGCGAATGGATGCATGACGTTGCTTTCGCAACGCCCGTTGCCGCCATCCGTCGAATTTTCGCGAGACGATGGCGGCAACGGGAATTCAGGTATTTCGCTGGCGTCGTCGAGATGGCGCCAGCGGCTCGCCGCACAGCCGCCTCTATGGCTTCCCGATCCGTTGCCCAGACCGCTCAGCGCCGCACGAGCCCCACCACATAGCGGCACGTCTCGTCGCCGGCATTGAAGAACTCGCACTCCACCGGCGCGCCCAGTTGCAGGCAATCGCCCGCTTCGAGCCGGTATGTCTGCGAACCCTCGCGAAACGTCAGCACGCCTTGCGTCACCCAGATCTGCTGATGCTGGAACACGAACGCATCCGATGGATAAGGCACGCGCACGCCTGCCGGCAATTCGATCTCGAGCAATTCGAGCACGCCGCCGGTGGGCGGCGAAACGCGCCGCCGCGTATAGCCGGTTTCGGGGTCTTGCCAGAGCGCCTGATCGGCATGGCGCACGAGCCGCTCGCCGGTCTGCTCGGCGAGTGCGAGCAAGGTCGACAGGGTCAAACCAAACGCGCCCGACAGCCGCCCGAGCACGGTCGCCGTGGGGCTCGCCTCGCCGCGCTCGATCTTGCTGATCATCGCCTTCGACACGCCCGAGCGCTCCGCCAGTTCGCTAAGCGACCAGTTGCGCGCCTCGCGCTCGGTCTTTACGCGCGCGGAAATCGCCTGAGTCAGATCGATGGCGGAAGATTCGGACATGGCAGGGTCGTCGCGGCAAAGTGAGTTCCGCAAAATTATATCGATGCGTAGGTGCGACCGGCAGGCGCTGACAGCCATCCTCCCTGAGCGCACCACGAGAAGCCGGCCAGCGGGCGGCCCGCTGACTCGACCGGGCAGGCACGGCGTCGGGCGAGCCACACTCTCGGCACGACACCACGCCCCTCTCAATGCGATATCGACATCGCGCGGCAAGCCTGCAACATCGCCGCGCGGAATGTCTTGCATAGTATTTTTTCGTCCACTATATTCAACGAACGGATACCGTTAAACACGATTCGAAGCCCTGCGCCGATCCGGCACAGCCCCGCGGAACCATCGACGCGTCGAACCCCGCTCGAACCGTTGCCCGCCTTCGTCCACCTCTGCCAGCCGGAACACGCCATGCTGAAGGAAATCGTTCTCAACGCGTTTGACATGAACTGCGTCGGCCACATCCAGCAAGGGCTGTGGACCCATCCGCGCGATCAGTCCGCGCGCTATACGGACCTGCAATACTGGACCGACTACGCGCGCAAGCTCGAAGCGGGCCTGTTCGACGGCATCTTTTTCGCGGACGTGGCGGGCGTCTACGACGTCTACGGCGGCAATCCCGACGCGGCGATCCGCGGCGCGGTACAGGTGCCCGTCAACGATCCGACGCTGCTGATTCCGGCCATGGCCGCCGTCACGCGGCATCTGTCGTTCGGCGTCACGTCGAATCTGTCGGTCGAGCAGCCCTATCTGTTCGCGCGCCGCATGTCGACGCTCGATCATCTGACGCGCGGCCGGGTCGGCTGGAACATCGTGACCGGCTATCTCGACAGCGCCTCGCGCGCGATCGGCCTGACCGGCCAGATGGCGCACGACGACCGCTACGATCTCGCCGACGAATACATGGAGCTCGTCTACAAGCTCTGGGAGTGCAGTTGGGAAGACGACGCCGTGCTGCGCGACAAGGCGCGCGGCGTCTATGCGAACGCCTCGAAGGTCCACGTGATCCATCACCACGGCAAGCAGTATCGCGTCGATGCGATGCATCTCGCCGAGCCGTCGCCGCAACGCACGCCGGTGCTGTATCAGGCGGGCTCGTCGGCGCGCGGCAAGCAGTTCGCGGCGGCGCACGCGGAATGCGTGTTCGTCAACGGCCAGGCGAAGCCGGCGGTCAAGGCGATCGTCGACGACATTCGCGCGCACGCGGTCGCGGGCGGCCGCCGCGCCGACGACATCAAGGTGCTGCTCGGCCAGACCGTGATCGCGGGCCGCACCGATCGCGAGGCCGAGGAGAAGTACGCGGAGTACCGGCGCTACGTGAGTTCCGAGGCCGCGCTCGCGCATGCGGCCGCATCGCTCGGCATCGACTTCGCGCGCTACGACCTCGACGAGCCGATCGAAACGGGCAAGAGCCAGGCGATCGTCTCGAACGTCGAGGCGATGACGCGCGCGGCCGGCCCGCAATGGACCAAGCGCAAACTGCTCGAACAGATGGTGCTCGGCAGCCGCCAGCCGCCGCTCGTCGGCTCGGCGGAGAAGATCGCCAGCGAGCTGATTGCATGGACCGAGGAAACCGGCGTGGACGGTTTCAACCTGTCGCGCACCGTCGTGCCCGAATGCTTCGACGATTTCATCGAGCTGGTCGTGCCGCTGTTGCAGGAGCGCGGCGCCTACAAGCGCGCGTATCGCGACGGCACGTTGCGCGACAAGCTGTTCGGGCATGCGCGTCTGCCGGAGCGCCATACGGCGGCGCGGTTTCGTTCGCCGGCATGCGCGGCGGCGCCGGCATGACGATGCGCGAAGCTGACACCGGGATGCGGGCGGGGCCGCGAAGTTTGTGGTTTGTGGCGACGGAGTTGGCATCGGTGCCAGTGTCGCGCAAGCCGAACGCATGAGGCGCGCGACTCGCAGCACGCCTACCGTCGGCATGAACCGCACCACCCGCACCGCCAGCGGCACATCCCGTGCAGCTACAGAATTTTCAGAAGAGGCACCCATGCTTGACAAGAGCACGTTCCGCGACGCCATGGCCGGTCTTGGCGCGGCCGTCAACATCATCACGAGCGACGGCGCGGCCGGCCTCGCGGGCTGCACCGCCTCGGCCGTCTGCGGCGTGACCGACGAGCCGCCTACCCTGCTCGTCTGCATCAATCGCGGCAGCCGCAACAATGCGGCGTTTCGCGAGAACGGCAGGCTCTGCGTGAACGTGCTGAGCGCGGAACACCAGGCGCTCGCGGCGCACTTCGCGACGAGCGCGCTCGCCATCGGAGAACGCTTCGCCGCCGCGCAATGGGAACACCTCGCGACCGGCGCGCCGGTGTTGCGGGACGCGCTCGCGTCGCTCGACTGCGAGATCGAATCGATCACCGAAGTCGGCACGCACACGGTGTTCTTCTGCGCGGTGAAGGCCGCGCACACACGGGCCGACGGCGATGCGCTGATCTACTACGGCCGCCGTTATCATCGCGTGGGCGAGCGGTCGGTGCATGCATCGCATGCGGTGGCCGCGAGTGCGTGTGCCGCGAGACCGGCACGCTGATTTATTTTTCGCGGGGCGAAGCAAGCCCATTGTGACTGGATGCTCGCGGTTGCGATCGACATGCCAAGCCATTCGTTCGTTGCGGGTTCATTGCAGAGCCGGCACGCAGGATATTCCGGACGACTTGATTTCTGGCCGGATAAGCACAGCGACTCCTGCCGGTATTGCATCAAGCACCCAACATCCAGCATTAATGCATCAGGCCCGCACCACGCCGCTCACCGGCCGCGCCGCAACCGTGCGCCCGAACAGCGCGGCCGCGGTGCGCTGCGCATCGAGCCCAAGACTCTCGCTCGCCGCGCCGGCAATCAACGCATCGAGCGACGCGGTCGGCTTCAGATCGCGCGCCTCGTACAACTGATGCGGCGCGAGCCCCGGCCAGTCCGCGATCACGCGGCCGCCTTCCACCGAACCGCCCAGCAGCATCGCGACCGAGCCCGTGCCGTGATCGGTGCCGCCGGTGCCGTTCGCGGCGGCGGTCCGGCCGAATTCGGTCGCGACCAGCACCGTGGTCTTGCTCCATGACGGCCCCATGCCATCGCGCAGCGCGGCAAGCATCGTATCGAGCGCTTTCAACTGATTCGCGAGGCGCGCGTTCTGCGCGCTATGCGTGTCCCAGCCGCCGGTTTCGATCATCGCGATGCGCGGACCGTCGTCGCGCGACAGAAAACTCGCCGCGAGCTTGCCGAGGCTCGCGGGGTCCTGACGCGCGCCCGCGTCGCCGGCAAGACCGCGCGCGGCCATTGCCGACTCCCAGAGTGGGCGCAACTGCGCATCCTGCTCGTAGAGTTGCGAGACGCGCATGAGCAGATCGTCGGGCGCCTGCGGCAGCGCCGACGGCGCATAGGACGTGACCGCCGCCGCGCCGCGCAATGCCATCGGCACGGTCGGCGCGAACGCGATCGCGGTTTCGCGCGTCGCCGGCAATTGCGCGGCGAGCCGGTTGAGCCAGCCGTCCTTCACCTGATACGGCGACGTGCCGCCGGTTTCGAGCACGTTCTGTCCGTCGAAATGCGAGCGGTCGCGATACGGCGAGGCCACCGCGTGCACGAACAGCGCCTCGCGGTCCGCGTACATTTTCGCCACCTGCGCGAGCGCCGGATGCAGCGCGAAGGTGCCGTCCAGACGCGGCGCATTCGACGTGTCGATCGCGAGCGCGCCGCGCAACGTCGCGTAGGCAGGCTCGGCGTACGGCACGACGATGTTCAGGCCGTCGGCCGCGCCGCGCTGGATCACGAACACGAAACGGCGCTCGGTCGCGACGTGCGCGAACGCGATATGCGGCGAGACGAGCATCGCGCCGGCACCGGCAGCGGCGACACCGAGAAACTGGCGGCGTGACAGCATGGCATTCATCTCCGTTGGAAATCGGGCGACACGAGCAACAGCGCGATCGCCGTCGATGCGCTTTCGGCGCGCGATACGGCCGTGGCCGTCGGCTCGCTGAGCGTGCCGGCCAGCAGCGTCTGTCCGAGCGCGCGCGCATCGAGCCGGTCGCCCACGCGCGCCGCGAAACGTTGCGCGACTTCGACGCGGCGCACGAGCGCATCGGGCGCGGCCCAGCTTGCGGCGATATCGTCGTAGCCCGCGGGTGAACCGGGGCGCCACACGGGTTGGCCGAGCTGCGTGAAAATCGGCGCGCTCTGCTGATTGCCGAGGTTCTGCCAGCCGAGTCCGCGCATCGACGAAATGGCCCACTCCCACGGCGTCTTGAACTTCACCGCCTGCGGCGCCCAGGCCTCGGGCGTCTCGATCAGCGCGTGATAGACGCTTGGCAGATCGCCGCCGCTGCGCTCGAACGCGTCGGCAAGACGCTCGCTGACGCCGGACGGCGGATTGTCGGCGACGAAATGGCGGGCGAGCTTCATGCCGATATGCTTTGCGGTGGCCGGCGAATTCGCGAGGTCGTGCAGGATCGCGAGTGCCTGCTGCTCGCCTGGCTCGTCGTAGCGGCGGCCCATGATCGTGCGCGTGCCGGGCTCGTGCAGCGCCGGACGAAACACGAAGCTGCCGGGTTCGGCGATCTGCGCGAGCACGCGGCGGCCAGCATCGATATTGCCCGCGATATTCGCGCCCGCTTTGGGCGGATTGCCGGCGAGGCTCCAGCCGGTCAGCGCGCGGGCGAACTCGGTCACGTCGTCCTGGCTGTAGCCGCTGCGCACGCCGAGCGTATGCAGTTCCATGACCTCGCGCGCGAGATTCTCGTTGAGTCCGCGCCGGTTTTCCGGGTTGCGTTGCGCGGCGCGCAGCGCGGCCGTGCTGTCCGGTCCGACCGAGCGGGTCTGGTCGAGAAACAGTTGCATCGCCGGATGACGCTCGACGGCTACCAGCATGTCCTCGAAACGGCCGAGCACATGCGGGCGGATCGCTTCCGCCTCGAACGAACCGGCCAGCACGGCGACACCGGGCTTTTCCGTCGATACCGCGAAGTGGTTCGCCCAGAAATGCACGAGCCGTTCGACGAAGGGCGTCGGCGTGGTCAATGCGCTCGCCACGCGCGCATTCACGGATGAGCGGTACAGGTCGAGTATTTCGACGCGCAGTGCCTTGCGTTCGGCTTCTTTCACGGTCTGGGCACGGGTGGTTTGGGCTGCGCTCTGGCTAGCGGCTGGGGCCATGGCCTGATTCGTGGCCTGGTTCGTTGGCGCGCGATAGCCTGCGTTGCTGCCGCCGGCATTGGCCGCACGCCTGTTCGCGTTATCGATTGCCTCAGTGCCCGCGCGGTTGCCTGCAAAATCGCCAGCATAACCGGCGCCAGAGGTCCCCTCGCCCGCGTCGCGCCTGGCCGGCTGATTGATCCGCATGCGCAGTTGCACGAGTTCCGCCGACAGCGCCAACGAATCGGGCTGGCTCGCCCACGCAGTAGGTCTCGGCTGATACTGCTCGAACTGGGCGAGCAGCCAGCCTTTCGGATCGGCGGGCGGCGTGTCGTCGGCACGCGCGCCGAGACCGAAGCGGTTCAGCGCGAGCGCCGCGGCATTGAGGTTCGGTGAGTTGGCCATGCGATCCTCGTCGGCATTGGATGGCTTTGCATGTCCGTTAAACGCTCGAAGCGCCGCAATCCGTCGCGGCCATCCGCGTTTTTAGTCGTCCGATGCAGCGTCGGCCGGCGCGGGATTGGCCGGCACACTCGCCGGCGAGTTCGCCTGATGCTGCGCATTCGCCTGCTGTTTCGCGTTCGGCGCAGGCTGCGCTCCGCGCCACTCGCCACGCCACCTGAGGCTATCGGCGAACTCGATCCGCTCCGTGGGCGACAGCGTCTCCGCGAAATCCGCGACGCTCGCTTCCACCATCGCGCGCAGTTTGCTGTCGGCCGCGCGCGTACGCGCGAGCGCGGCATCGAGCGCCGCGCGATCGAACTGCGGCTCGGCCAGCAGACGCAGCACCTCGCGACGCCCCTCGCGGCCCTCGCGCGCATAAGGCCGCCCTTCGCGGCGCGCGTTTTGCAGTCCTTCGATAAAGGCCCGCTGCTGTTCTGCCGACAGCGGCTCGGCGGCAAAACGCAGCGCCGCGCGCTGCTGCGCGGCCGCCGGCCGCTTGACGCCTGGCCTCGCGAACCATTGATACGCGCCGCCCGCAATTGCTCCCGTGGATCGGGA